>JAKANG010000173.1 GCA_021812505.1 Pseudomonadota bacterium | reverse complement strand
AGGACTTCTACCTCGCCGCCTCGCGCATGACGCCCTACAAGCGCATGTCGCTGATCGCCAGCGCTTTCGCCCTCATGCCGGACAGGAAGCTCGTCGTCATCGGCGATGGCCCGGAACTGCCGCTGGTGCGACGCATCGCGGGCACCGCCGCCAATATCGAGGTGCTCGGCTATCAGGACGACGGCGCCTTGCGCGCTTTCATGCGCCGCGCCAAAGCCTTCGTTTTCGCGGCAGAGGAGGATTTCGGCATCATGCCGGTCGAGGCGCAGGCCTGCGGGGCCCCGGTGATCGCCTTCGGGCGCGGCGGCGCCCTGGAAACGGTCGCGCCCCCCGAGAGCGACAGGCCGACCGGCCTGTTTTTCGACCGCCAGAGCGAGGAGGCGATCGTCGCGGCGGTCCGGCGTTTCGAAGCGGAAGCGGCGCGTTTCACGCCACAGGCCTGCCGCGCCAACGCCGAGCGTTTCTCGCGCGAGGCCTTCCGCGCGCGCTTCAAAGCCATCGTGGACAAGGAAATGGCGCAAGCCGCCGCGTGGCGGCCAAATTCCGCCTGAAAGTTTTGCTGTTTGCCCCGATGATGCAGACAGCTATTCTCCGGACATGAAACACAAGCTCAAGTGGGTCCTCGCTGCGGGCGCCGGCGTGGTCGTCGCGCTCGCCGCCGCGCCGTGGACGGTGTCGCAGCAAGCCCAGATCGACGCCATCGAGAAGGGCGTCAGATCCGTATCCGATCTGCGCCTAACCTCTCATGGCCGCTCGGTCTTCGCCGTTCTGCCCCGCCCGCATATCCGCATCTACGACGTCAATCTCGACTATCGTGGCGGCGCCGCGAAGGTCACGGCCTCCAGCCTGAAGGTCGATCTCGGCTTTTCCGGGCTTTTCACCGGCCGCCTCAATCTTGCGCGCGCGACGCTCGCCGACGCCGTGATCGCCATCGATCCCGCGCGTGCGCGGCTCAGCGACGCGGCCGGCGCCGTCACGCCCCGCGCGGACGCGGCGCCTGACGAGGTCCGGGCGACCAACGCCAAGGCCGTGCTGAAACTCCCAGACGGCGAAACCAGGCCTTTCGCTGAAAAATGCGACGCGCGGCTCGACATAGGGCGCGACAGCGCGCCGATCTCGCTGATCGGGCGCTGTGTCCTGCCCGTCCTCGACGATGGCGATTCCGCGACCCAATTCGCTTTGTGGGTCGCCAGATCCGGCGACCTGCGCAGCGGCGGCGAAAGCCAGATCAACCTGCGCCTTCGCGGCGAGGATTTCCAGCTCAGGCTCAACGGCGGCTTCGCGCTGCGGCCCCAGCCGCATTTCCATGGGCAGGTCGCCGGTCTCGCGCCTTCGCTGCGCCAGGCCGCGGGCTGGTTCGGCCTGACCATCCCCTTGCCCGGACGCTATCGCGACGCGACGGTGAAAGGCGAAGCCTCGATCGACCCCAGCGCGCTGTCCTTTTCCCAACTTTCGATCTCGATCGACGGGAACGCCCTCGAAGGCGCGGCCTCGGTGCGCCTCGATACGCCTCGTCCGCTGATTTCCGCCACGCTCGCCGGCGCCGACGTCGATCTGAACCCGATGTTCGAAGATTCGCCGGCGCCTTCCTTCAACGGCCAATGGAGCCGCGACGTTTTCCCGCCTTCCGATCTCGCCGCCGCCGATCTCGACCTGCGGCTTTCCGCGAACCGCGTGCGCCTTGGCGAGTTCCAGGCCGACAACGCCGCGGTTTCGGCGATCCTCAGGAATGGCCGCCTCGATCTGTCGATCGCAGGGGCTTCGGCCTATTCCGGCCAGATTCACGCGCGGGCGATCATCGCTGAAAACGACGGGAGCCTCGATGTGCGCGGATCCGCCTCGACCGACAAGATCGACGCCGCGGTTTTTCTCTGGGACATGTTCCGCCGCCAGACGCTTTCGGGAACCGCTGACGCCTCGGTCAGTTTCGAGACCAGTGGCCAGTCCTTTTACGATCTCGCCGATAACCTCGACGCGCGTGGCGATTTCAACGTCGCCAACGGCGAGGTTTACGGTCTTGATCTCGGCCTCGCCTTTCGCCGGATGGAGCGCCACCCCCTGACGGCGGGCGTTGAATTGCGCTCCGGCCGCACCGCTTTCGACCGTCTGGGCGCCAAATTCAACGTCGTCCAGGGACAGGTCGAGATCGAGGAGGGCGTGGCGCGCGGCGGCGGCCTCGCCCTCGCTTTTTCCGGTCGCGCCCAGCTCGCCGACCGCACGCTGGACCTGCACGCGGTCGCCACCCGCGTGGCGCCGCCTTCCAACCCCGACGCCAAACCTTTGCAGATCGGCCTCACCCTGTCGGGAGGCTGGGATGACGCCGTTCTTGCGCCCGACGCCCTCGGCCTGATCCAGCGCTCGGACGCCGCGGCGCCTCTCCTGCCGAAGCCGGCGCAGAATTAGGTCGTCGTGGCGGTTTGCTCCGGAACCGCGTCGTCGGCGCGTCCGTCGCCGGCGCAAAGCGGCAGTTCGATTTCGAAAATCGACCCCCGCGGCGCGTTCGGGCGGTAGGCGATCGTCCCGCCATGGCTCTCAATGACGCTCTTGCTGATGGACAGGCCCACGCCCATGCCGTCGTGCTTGGTGGTGAAAAAAGGCGAGAACAGTTCCGCCGCCACGTCGGCCGGCACGCCGACGCCATTGTCGGCTATGGCGATGCGAACCCGCTCCAGGCCAGCGGCGCCGATTTCGACAACGATATTCGCCCCCTCGAAGCCGATCACCGCATCGTCGGCGTTGCGCAGGAGATTGACCAGGACCTGCTCGATTTCGATCGGATCGGCGTGGACGCGGGCGGCGGCGAGGCCGGCTGGGACCGGCGCTCGGACGATCTTCGCCGGGGAACGCAGGACCACAAGTTTCAACGCGTCGTCGATCAGGGCCGCCAGTTCGACCGCGCGCCGTTCCGGCGGCCGCTTCTCGATGAAGCCGCGCAGCCTCGTCAGAATTTCGCTGGCGCGCCTCGCCTGCTCCTCGATCTTGCCGACCAGATTGGCGTCGGGCGGCTTGCCGGCCGTCGCCAGCGCCCGGCGCCATGCGGCGGCGAAGTTGCGGATCGAGGCGATGGGCTGGGCGACCTCGTGGGCGAGGCCGGCGACCATTTCGCCCATATCGTTGAGACGGCTGACATGGGCCAACTCGGCGCGCAGCAGGTTCACGCGCCGCCGCTCCGCCTCGATCGGGCTCAGGTCGCGCATGATGCAGACGAAAAGCTGGTCGGCGTCGAGGCCCGCCTCGCTCAGGGTCAGCTCCAGCGGGAAGGTTTCGCCATCCCTGCGCCGGCCCCTGACCACCCGGCGCTGTCCCACGATCCTCGCCCATCCGCCGCCGCCGAGATCGCCGCGGCGAGGATCATCGTGGACGCTCATCAGTTCCTGCGCCAGCATCTCGACGCCGCGTCCGATCAATTCTTCGCCGCCATAACCGAAAATTTCCCGCGCGGCGGGATTGGCCGACCGGATCGTCCCGTCCCGGCCGAAGGTCACGATGGCGTCCATCGCGGTTTCGAAAATGGCCTTGAGCCGCTTTTCGTTTTTCTGGAGATTGTGCCGGATATTGACGCGCTCCGTGACGTCCTCGACGAAGATGACGGCGCCGCCAATGCGGCGATCGCCCAGGCGCCAGGGCTGGGCCTCCCACCTGAGCCAACGATGGCGGCCATCCACCCGCACATAGCGATCCTGCTCGGCGCGCACGTTCCCGCCCGCGAGCGCGCGTTGGAAAATCTGCCGCCATTCCTCCGGAGCGCCAGGCGCGACATCGAAATGGGATTTCCCGAGAATGTCGCGACCGAGCTCGAAAATTTCGCGCCAACGGGCGCTGGTCGCGAGATAGCGAAAGTCGCTGTCGAACATCGCCATGGCCGCCGGCGTCTGTTCGACGAAATAGCGAAGCTGCTCGGCCTCGGCGCGCAGCAATGTTTCTCCGGCGCGGCGCGCGCGAACCAGCAGGAACGGCAGCCGGGCGAGCGCGATATAAGCCGCGGAATCGAACAGGAAGTCGAAATAGGCCGACGGGTAAACGATGGGAAGGACCGGCCGCGACAGCAACTCGGCGGCGGCGCCGAAATGACCGAAAAGCAGGAAAACCGCAGCCGCTACGACCCCGCCGGTCACGCCGCACAGCAAGGCCGACAGCACGACAGCCGAATAGAAAGCGATATCGCGCCAGGCGTAATGAGCGACCGAAGCGGGAAGAGTCACGACGAGGGCGATCGAAACGAGGACGACCAGAATTGAGACAGACGCCCTCGCGACACGCGGAGTTGCGGCAATGGCGTCGAAAAAGCTCAGCACGCGCGCCTCGAACGTCGAGACCGCGCGTGGCGCCTTTTCGACGTCCGAGCGGATGTTCACCCTCTGCCCCTCACATCCACGGCGGCTCGCGACCGACGCAAAACACCCCGGCAAAAGCCGGGCAAAACTTGCCGCCTACCCTTTTACACCTTTTCGACCGCTCGACCAACGACTCAAGGCGGCGCGTTTTTTTTGCTTCAGATCAACCCATTCGCTCGAATTTGGATGCATTCTATGTTCAAAATCGACGCTCGCGCCGCTCCGGCGTGGCTCAAGAGGCGAAGGAGCAAAGCCGGATCGGCCGGAAAGGAGGCCGCGTTATGTGCACTGGCCAGATCGTTCACATCATCGAGGACGACGCGGGGGTGGGCGAATCGCTTTCGTTGCTTCTGCAAAGCGCCGGGTTCGAGACCAGACTTTATGGCTCGGCGTCGGATTTTCTCGACTCCGACCCGCCGTCCGCCGGCTGCGTGGTCAGCGACGTGCGCATGCCGCGCATGACCGGGCTTGGGCTGATCGGCGAAATGAAAAAGCGGCGCATGCCTCAGCCGATCCTGCTGATGACCGCGTTCGCCGACGTGCCGCAAGCCGTCAAGGCCATGAAGCTCGGCGCCGTCGATTTCATCGAGAAGCCCTT
>JAKANG010000172.1 GCA_021812505.1 Pseudomonadota bacterium | reverse complement strand
TCGCCGGTTCTTTGCCCTTCAGCCCCGAACTATTCGGCCTGTCCGGCGACACCGGCGCGCTGTCGGCGGCCGCTAGCGGGCCTGCGACGATCGCGATGTCTTCCGCATTCTCGGCAAACGGCTCGACGAGAAACGTCTTATTTGATCATTTCAATGATCGACGTCAGTGAAAAGTCAGGTTCGGTCGGCTAATGTCGCATCGCTTCACAAGAGGCGAACATGAACGCCGCCGCCGTCCGAACCATCCTGCTCCTGCTTGCCGTCGGCGCGCTGGCGACGGGCGCCGCCTTGTCGTGGTTCGGCGACCCGGCGATCGGGCGCTGGATCTGGTTTGGAGGGACAGTCCCGGTCGCGATCTCCCTTCTGGCCTCGATCGTTCGCGATCTTTCCCGAGGACAATTCGGGGTAGACATGATCGCCCTCTTGTCGATGGGCGGCGCCTTGGCGCTCGGCCAGCCGCTGGCGGCGATCGTCATCGCCGTGATGTATGCGGGCGGCGCGGTTCTCGAGGATTTCGCCGTGTCGCGCGCGGAGCGCAACCTGAAAGGCCTTGTCGATCGCGCCCCCCGCGTCGCCCACCGCCGCCTTGGCGACACGATCGCGGATATTGGCGTGGAGGAGGTCGCGGTCGGCGATCGCCTCATCGTGCGCGCCGGCGAAATCGCGCCGATCGACGGAATTGCACTCGATTCCAAGGTCATGCTCGATGAATCGGCGCTCACCGGCGAGGCGCTACCCATCGTCCGGCAGGCGGGCGAGGCCATTCGCAGCGGCGCGATCAACGCCGGCGACGCCTTTGAAATGCAGGCGACTGCGCTCGCCCGCGACAGCACCTACGCCGCGATCGTCAAACTGGCCGTTTCGGCCCAGCAGGCCAGGGCGCCCTTCATCCGCATGGCGGACCGCTATGCGGCGGCCCTGACGCCTTTGACCCTCGTCGTCGCAGGGGCGTCGTGGCTCTGGTCTCAGGATCCCCTGCGGGCCCTTGCGGTGCTGGTGGCGGCGACGCCATGTCCGCTCATTCTCGCCGCGCCGGTCGCTTTCGTCGCCGGCGTCGCCCGCGCCGCGCGCCGGGGCGTTCTGGTGAAGGGCGGCGGGCCGCTCGAAGCGCTCGCCAAGGTTCACACCGTCCTGTTCGACAAGACGGGCACGCTGACCGTCGGCGGCGCGCGGCTAACCGCGATTGAAGCGGCGCCGGCGCAAAGCGCCGACGACATCCTGCGCCTGACAGCCTCGCTGGAACAGGCTTCCGCCCATGCCGTCGCCGACGCCATCGTCACCGCCGCGCGCGCCCGGGGCCTCGTCCTTCTTCCGCCGCGCGACGTTCGGGAACAAGTTGGTTCGGGCCTCGAGGGCGCGGTGGACGGGCGCAAGGTCCGTGCGGGTTCGTCATCTTTCGTCTTCGGCGCCGCGCCGACGCCGCCCTGGGCGATCCGGGCCCAACGGCGGGCGTCCTGGCGCTCGGCCCTCAGCGTTTTCGTGGCGATCGACGGCGCGCCGGCCGGGGCCGTGCTCCTCGCCGACGAAATGCGGCGCGAGACGCCGCGCGCGCTCGACTTGCTTCGGTCGGCGGGCGTCCGCCGGATCGTCATGGCGACGGGCGACAGAGCGGAGACCGCGGAAACGATCGCGGCCGCGCTCAATATCGACGCCGTGCTCGCCGAGCGGACGCCGGACGAGAAGGTCGCCGCGGTCGTCCTGGAGCGCCAGCAGCACATGACCATGATGGTGGGCGACGGCGTCAACGACGCGCCCGCTCTCGCGGCGGCGCATGTCGGCGTCGCGCTCGGCGCGCGCGGCGCGAGCGCCTCGTCGGAAGCGGCCGACGTGGTCATTCTCGTCGAGCGCCTCGATCGAGTCGCCGAAGCCATCTCCATCGGTCAGCGGACCCGGCGGATCGCCCGGCAAAGCATGGTCGCCGGAATGGGACTTTCCGGCGTCGCCATGGCCGCCGCCGCGTTTGGCTTCCTGTCGCCGGTCGCCGGCGCCGTCGCACAGGAGCTGATCGACGTTGCGGTGATCCTGAACGCCCTGCGCGCGCTCGGCTCGGGCGCGGCGCGCACGGCGCAGCCGCTCGACGGCGGCGTCGCGGCCCGCTTGCACGGCGAACATGAGAGGCTTGGCCGCAGTCTCGACCGGCTGCGGTCCATCGCCGACGCGCTCGACGACGCGGCGGGCGCGGCCGCGCAAAAGCTCATCCGCGAGGCGGACACGATTGTGACCGACACGGTCGTCGCCCATGAACGCGCGGACGAAAGCGAAATTTATCCTGATCTCGGCCAGGCGGAATCCCTGTCCCACGGCCTCGCCGCCATGGGCCGCGCGCATCGGGAAATCCTCCATCTCGCGCGCCTATTGTCGCGACTGACCCGCGAGATGTCTGAACCCGACGCGGAGGCCGACGCCTATCTGATCCGCGATGCGCAGCGACTGATCGAGGCGATCGAGTCCCTCGTACGCCTGCACAGCGCGCAGGAAGAAGACCTTTATGACCTTGCGACAGCCTGAGGCTCTGCGAGCTTCGTGTTGACGCCGCCATATGCGGCGTGCGAGCCCAGCTCACCGCCGTCAAACTAGGGAATGGATCCGATGCCCGCCACCCCGCATGTCGAAAAGCACTTCCTCGGCTCCGAAACGGTCCGCGACGTGGTCATCGGGATGTCCGATGGCCTGACTGTGCCCTTCGCCCTCGCAGCCGGCCTGTCCGCGGCGGTTTCCTCCACCCGCGTCATCGTCACGGCGGGCCTTGCCGAGATCGTCGCTGGCGCCATCGCCATGGGCCTCGGCGGCTATCTCGCCGCCCGCACAGACCAGGAACATTTCGAATCCGAGGAAAAGCGCGAGGAATTTGAAATCGTCCATATGCGCAAGCTGGAACTGGCCGAAGTCCGGGCGATCTTCGCCGGCTATGGCCTCGTGGGCGCCGCATTGGAGACGGTTGTCGATGCGATCGCGTCCGACAGAAGGCGCTGGGTCGACTTCATGATGAAATTCGAACTCGGCCTCGAACGCCCCGACCCGAAGCGGGCGCCGATCAGCGCCGCCACCATTGCGGCCTCCTATCTCATCGGCGGCCTGATCCCACTGCTGCCCTACATGCTGGCGGCCGATCTCAAGACGGCTTTGCAGGCGTCGGTGTTTTTCACGGGCGTCGCGCTATTGGTCTTCGGCGGGGTGAAGGGCCGACTGACGGGCGCCAATCCGCTGAAATCGAGCCTTCAGACTGCGCTCGTCGGCGGCCTCGCGGCAGGCGCCGCCTTTTATCTGGCCTCGCTCTTCGGCTAGCCGCCGACGTTGGTCAGCCGAACCTCCAGTCCGCCCAGGGTGGAGCGCGAAAAATCCATGCGCCAGCCATAAGCGTCGAGAATGTCCTGCGCGATGGCGAGGCCGAGGCCGGCGCCGCCGCCTTCGTCGAGCCTTCCGCCACGCTGTCGCGCGACCGCTTCGAGGGAGGGGTCGAGGCCGGGGCCGTCGTCCTCGATCAGGATCGAGCGCCCCGGAGGCCCGTCGCGCCACGAGAGGCGGACGTGTGACGCCGCGTGCCGGGTCGCATTGTCGAGCAGATTGCCGAGCAGTTCGGTGAGGTCCAGCCGGTCGAAAGGCGCGGAGGCGTCTGCGTCGATTCTGTTTTCATAGGCGATCGTTTCGCCTTTTTCGGTGCGGCGCAGGGTGCGGATCAGGGCGTCCGCAACCTCTTTCAGCGGCGTCGCCGGACGCTCGCGTCGCGTCGTGGCGGCGCCGAGGCGCGCGCGCGCCAATTCGCGTTCGACGTGGCGGCGCATGGTCTCGCCGATCGTGTCCAGCGCTTCCGCGATGTCCTCGCGTCCTTCGCGGCGCAAGGCCCGCGCTTCGCCGGCCAGACCCGCCAAGGGCGTCTTGAGGCCGTGGGCGAGATCGGCGGCGCGATTGCGCGCGCGCTCCAGCGCGCGGTCCTGGGCGGCAAGGAGGTGATTGACCTCCTGAACCAGCGGCAGAACCTCCTCCGGCGCATCTTCCGCAAGGCGTAGGCGCGCCCCTGCGGCCGTCTCGGCGATCTCCCGGCGAAGGCGGCGGAGCGGGCGCAGGCCGAGACTCAGCTGTAGCCAGGTCGCAAGTCCGAGAACGAGCGCAAGGACGACGAGGCTGAGGGCCAGATCGGAGACGAAGGCGTCGCGGGCCTGCCGCAGGCGCGTCAGGTCGCTGCCGACGATGACGCGCGCGGCGAAAGGGCCACTTTGGTTCGGGACGAGAATACGCCGCTCGACGACGAGCAGAATCTTGCCGCCCGGCCCCTGAATCTGGTGATAATGAGTCTGGCCTTCGCTCAACTGATCGTCGGGCAGGACGAGATGAGAATCCCAAAGCGAGCGCGAGCGCAGCAAAGCGCCATCGAAGGCGACCTGCCAGTAGAGGCCGGAAAGCGGCTCTTCGAAACGCGGATTGCGGGGCGGATAGGCCACGACAAGCTTGCCGCCGGGGTCGACCTCAAGTCCGCCGATCAACTGCCGGAGATCGGCCTCCAGATCGTCCGACAGGGTGCGATAGACGTGACGTTCGAACAGCACGGTCAGGCCGGCGCCTGCCGCGGCAAGGGCGAGGCAGATCGCCAGAAGCCCCGCGAGCGCGAGGCGAAGTCGCAGAGAGCGCGGGGTCAAAGTGGATTTTCCGGCATCAGGTAGCCAAAGCCGCGGCGCGTCTCGATCCATTTGCCGCCGATCTTGCGTCGGACGCGACCGACGAGCACTTCGACGGCATTGGAGGATTGCTCGTCCTGCCCATAGATATTTTCGAGCAATTCCTGCTGCGGCACGACGCGTCCACGATGCAGAATGAGATAAGCCACGAGCCGGTATTCCAGCGGCGAAAGATCGACCGGCGCGCCCCTCAGGCTCACTTTCATCGCACGTTCGTCGAGCGTGAGGTCGCCCAAGGTGGCGACCGAAGACGCATGCCCGACCGAGCGCCGGA
>JAKANG010000171.1 GCA_021812505.1 Pseudomonadota bacterium | reverse complement strand
TTCTTCAATGGCAAGCAGGTTGTTGGCGATTTCCAGAACGGCAACCTATACGACATGAGCGAGAATTACTACTCGGACAACGGTGATCCGCAAGTATGGGTACGCGCATGGCGTGCGCTTCAGCCGGCCGGCAGCCGGCGGGCAATCAGGATGGTCCAGTCGTCGGTCGTCATTGTCATGTTTGGTCTTCGGCAAGGCGCTGGACGACGCCAACGTCACGAAAATGGCGTGAAACCGCACTCAAATCCTTGTCCGAGCGCACGGTTCCCAACATTTCGCCAAAAGAGGAAAACTATCCGACGATATTGCGGAAAATGGCCGGCAAGGCAATGGCGAGTTTTTCCGGACGGGACACTATGGCGAAGCCCGCCGGTCCGAACAGATGCGGCAGGTAGAATCGCGCTTGCGCGTCGATGGCGACGCAGAACACCGCCTGCCCGCGCCGGCGGGCCTCCATCGCCGCGCGGCGGGTGTCCTCGATCCCGAAACGGCCTTCATAATGATCGAGATCGTTGGGCTTGCCGTCGGTGATGACCAGCAGGAGCTTTTTTGCGTTCGGGCGTTCGGCGAGCCGGAACGAGACATGGCGCAAAGCCGCGCCGAGCCGGGTATAGAAACCGGGCTTCAGCGCCGCGATGCGCGAATCCACTTTTTTGCCGAAGGACTCCTCAAAACTCTTGCACACGTCGACGAAGACGCGCTCCTTGCGCAGCGACGAGAAGGCATAGAGCCCGACGTCGTCGCCGCAGGCCTCAAGCCCATGCGCCAAGGCGATCAGCGCCTCGCGCGCGACGGCGATGACCGGGCGGCCTTCGACGGCGCTTTCGGTCGAGCGCGAACAATCGAACAATACGGCCACGGCCAGGTCGCGTTCCTCGTTGCGGGCGTCGCGATAGAGCCGCTCGCTCGCCTCGCCGCCGGCGCGGCGGTCGGAAACGGCGCGCACGCAGGCGTCAAGGTCGATTTCACCGCCTTCCATCTGGCGGGACAGCCATTTGCGGCGTGGCCGCAACGCCTCGAAGCGCCGGCGCACCGTCTCGATCCGGCGTCGCGCCGCTGCGTCGAGCTTCAGGCCGTCCGCCGATTCGGGGGCGACATTCTCCAGCACCCGCGCCTGATCCGGGATCAAGGCGGCCCGCTTCCAGTCCCATTCGGGATAGATGAACTTGCCGGAGAGTTTTTCACGGTCGCCGTCCTCCGGCGACAGGTCGAGATCGAATTTCAGCCGGGTCTTGGGTTTCTTGTGATGCTGCGCGAGGTCGATCCGATCCATGTCGGACGCCGCCTTGCGCGCGTTTTCCTCGTCGTCGTCATCGACGTCGCGGTTGAGGTTGAGGAAATCGCCGAACGATAGGATCGCCTCGAAACGGTAGAGAATGAACGAATCCTTGCGCTCGGCGCGGTCGCTTTTCTGGCGGCGGGCCCTCATCGTCTGTTCCGCCCCGTCGCTCGCGCCTTTGCCCGGTTCGGGCGCCTCATCGCCGCGCCGCGGGCTTGCGCTTGACGAGGGCGACCGCTCGCCCCACAGCAGCACCGGGCGAAAGGCCTTGTAGCCGGGGGGCGCGGCGAGCGTGGCGAAGAACTCGGCTTCTCCGGCAAGGGCGCGTTGCAGGGATGTGTCGATGCGCAGCGGCGCCCGCGCGAGGCGGTCGAGAATCCAGTCCTCGATTTCCTTTTCGATCGGCGGTCCTTTGAAGGCGGGTCGCGCGGCAAGGGTCGCCGCATAAAGCGCGTCGCGGATCGGCGCGAGGCCAGGGAAAAGGACGAGCGCGCGTTCGCTGTCGGCCTGCGCCTGCCGCAGGCGACTCACGTCACGGCGCAAGGGATCGCCGGAAGCCTCTTCCGTCGGCTTGGCCACGACAGCCAAAGCCGCGAGCCAGAGATAAAGCTTGCGGTTAAGCTCCGCGTCGGGGAAATGATCGATTTTTTGCGGCAGGAACAAGGTCGAACCGTCGAAGCGCGCCGCTTTCACGCGCTCCGAGTCGCGGGCGAGGCGTCGGCGCCACGAGCGGCGGTGCGTGGACATTTCCTCGCCGGCGGCCTTGATCTCGACGCCCGGCGCGCCGCCGAGGCCGCGGAACAGCACGCCCAGGGCGCCCTTGATCGCCGTCAGTTCGACCGCCGCTTCGGGAAAGGTCGGCTCGGCGTCGAGCTTTTCGGCCAGGCGGTCCCACAAGCCGCCGACCGCCTCTTCCGGCTCCCAGAATTTGGTGGCGATGAGCGCGCGCCAGAGCGACATTTTTAGCCGAGCGTCACTTGCACGAGATCGAGCAGGCCCTTTTTCACGTCCAGATCGTCGGTGAGCGGCTCGATGACGGCGGATTCGATCGCCTCGCTGCGCTTCATGCCGTCGGCGATGAGATTGGCGCAGGCGACCAGCAGGCGGGTCGAGGCGCCTTCTTCGAGATCCTGGCCCTTCAGGGCGCGCAAGCGGCCAGCCAGACGAACCAGGGTCTTGCAGGATTCGGCGTCGAGCCCGCTCTCGCGCGCGACAATGGCCGCTTCCGCCTCCGGATGAGGATAGTCGAAGGACAGAGCGACGAAACGCTGACGCGTCGAGGGCTTGAGGGTTTTCAGCACCGACTGGTAGCCGGGATTGTAGGAGATCACCAACATGAAATCGTCGGGCGCATGCAACGTCTCGCCGGTGCGGTCGAGCGGCAGGATGCGGCGGTCGTCGGTGAGCGGATGCAGCACCACGGTCACGTCCTTGCGAGCTTCGACGACTTCGTCGAGATAGCAGATTCCGCCGCGCCGCACCGCGCGGGTGAGGGGGCCGTCGGTCCAGACGGTCTCGTTGTTCTTGATGAGATAGCGGCCGGTGAGATCAGCGGCGGTGAGATCGTCGTGGCAAGCGATCGTGTCCAGCTCCAGCCCGAGCCGCGCCGCCATATGGGCGACGAAACGCGTCTTGCCGCAGCCGGTCGGGCCTTTCAACAGGACCGGGAGGCGCCGCCGGTAGGCGGCCTCGAAAATCTCGCATTCCCGGCCAAGAGGCTGATAGAAGGGCGGCTGCATGACGATTGTCTCGTTTTTCACGGCTTGCAAGGTCATTGCAATCCTCCTCCGTCGCGCGGCCGCGTGATCGTCAAAGGCCGGACAGACGCCTATGCTAAACAGCGGCGGCAGTCAGCTTTTTGCGCTTTGTCAAAGTCGCGGCGCAATTGAGGACAGGCTACGAAAAACAAGGCCCGCGCCGCTTTCGCCTCTCGGCTGAGCGCGCGGGTCCATCGTTGCCTGGCTCTCGATGCGCCGCGATCGTCAAACGCGGCGCAACGTCATGCTTTAAACCTCATTCCGCCGGGGCGCCGACCGCGTGGCCCGGTTCGATCGCCTCATGCTTGAGCGGAACGAGGATCGAGAAGATGAACAGGAAGGCGCCGACGGCCGTCGCGACGCCTGCGCCGAGACGCAGGTCGAAGAACAGGCCGAGCTGGTCGGCGGCGTCCATGAAGCTCAGTCCCATGACGCGGGTCAGATGGGTCTGCAGCACGCCGGCGAAGGTGAGCGCCACCGTCATGAACACCACGCCCGCCGACAGGATCCAGAAGCTGAGCATGTTCAGGACCTGGTTATAGGGGGCGCGATTGAACAGTTGCGGGAAGGCGTAGGTCATGATCGCCAGATTGACGCAGACATAGGCGCCATAGAAGGCCAGATGGCCGTGCGCCGCCGTCACCTGCGTGCCGTGCGTATAGAAGTTCACGCCGTGCAGGGTGTGCAGGAAACCCCACACGCCGGCGCCGAAAAAGGCCAGCACCGAACAGCCGAGCGACCACAGCATCGCCGCCTTGTTGGGATGGTCGCGGCGGCCCTTCCACACCATGCTGAAGGTGAACAGCATCATGCCGAAGAAGGGAACGACCTCGAGCGACGAGAAGATCGAGCCGATCCACTGCCAATAGCCCGGCGTTCCGATCCAGTAATAGTGATGGCCAGTGCCGAGAATTCCCGAGAAGAGCGCGGTCGCGACGATGACATAGAGCCATTTCTCGATCACCTCGCGGTCCACGCCCGTGAGCTTCAGCATCAGGAAGGCGAGAATCGAGGCCATCACCAGCTCCCACACGCCTTCCACCCAGAGATGGACGACATACCACCAGAACATCTTGTCTTCCGACAGGTTGCCCGGGTTGTAGAGCGAGAACAGGAAGAAGACGGCGACGCCCCACAGGCCGAGCAGCAGCACGTTGGTGATCGCCGTCTTGCGCCCCTGCAGCACGGTCATGCTGATGTTGAACAGGAAGATCAGGGCGGCCACGACAATGCCGAGCTTCACCCAAAGCGGCTGTTCGAGATAGGAGCGCGCTTCCGCCGCGTAAATGTGGAAGAGATAGCCGGCCACCGCCGCCAGCGCGCCGAGGAAAAAGATGGCGAATTGGACATAGGCGAGGGCCGGCGAATAGATCTCGCGCTCCGCCTCCTCGGGAATGAGATAATAGGCGGCCCCGAAGAAGCCGAGTATCAGCCAGACGACGAGGGCGTTGGTGTGGATCATGCGTACTTCATTGAAGGGCATGATTTCGACGGGAACGAGGTTCGGCGCGACATAGATGAGGCCGCCGATCAGTCCGAAGATCATCTGGACGGCGAAGATGAGCATGGCGCCAAGCCAATAGGTCTTGGCGATGCTTTGGCTGTGATATTGCATTAAATCCTCCGCATCGTTGGATCAGTTGGTCCTGGTCAGTTGGTTTTGGACGGCCGCGGCGGCCACCCTTGCAGATTGGCGCGCCCGGCCCAGTCGAGGAAATTGCCCAGATCGTCGAGCTGGGCGTCGCTCAAGTTGAACTGCGGCATCTGCCGACGCCCGGGGATGCCGGTCGGCTGCGCCTTCATCCAGGATTTGAACGTCTCGCGCGCGCCGGCGGGATCCTTTTCGACGCCCCAGCGCTTCATGACATCGCCCAGTTCGGGCGCGAAACGAGCGCCTTCGCCGTAAATGGTGTGGCAGTCAA
>JAKANG010000170.1 GCA_021812505.1 Pseudomonadota bacterium | reverse complement strand
GATCTCAAGTCGACCGCGCTGTTTTTTGCTGTTGACATGACGCCTGCGCGAAAGCATAAGCGGGCCATCGAGGGGCCCCGCGCGACGGGGCCTTTTCGTCGCCGGAAAGCTTGATTTCCGTCGGGGAGAGTGTCCCGAGCGGCAAAGGGGGCGGACTGTAAATCCGCTGGCTAAGCCTTCGTAGGTTCGAGTCCTACCTCTCCCACCACCCTTTTCAGCGGCCTGTTGACGTCAAGCCCGCGCTGGCGCCGCGACGACAGTATGGGCCAGGCGGACGCAAATTATAACATTTGAATATATGTATAATTAGATGTTCGAGAACTTGATTTCTACGTCGGATACTGACGCTGAATGCTCTCTGGTTGACAATTATCAAAGACAAACTCCAGCGCTCCTCTGTAAACATCGAACAAGCCGGCCCGGCCGGCGATCATCGCGTGAAGCAGAGGCCGGAGTGCTGGATTCGGCCGCAAAAAAGAGGCGAGACTCAATGACGCCGCGCCGTTCGATCCTTTTCGCTCTCGCCTTCTGCGTCGGCGCGCCCGCGCTTGCCCAGGACGGCGTCCATTTCAAGACCCGTTGCGAAATGACGCCGGCTGACTGGTGTCAGTGGGGCGATCTTCGCAACCGGAATTTGAACGGCAAGGATCTCTCGGATTCAAATTTTGAATCCGTGGATCTGCGCGGCGCGACGCTGCAGGGCGCGACTCTGGAGCGGCTCAACCTCCATCTCGCCAATCTCGCCGGAGCTGATTTTTCCAAGGCGAATCTCGCCCACGCGACATTGTACGCCGCCAGGGCGACAGGCGCGAATTTCTCAGGCGCCCGCCTCGATGGCGCCAATTTCACCAAGGCGGACCTGAGCGGCGCCGACTTTCGTGGCGCGCAGGTCGGCTCGGGCGCGTGGTTCGTCGGCGCGAGGCTTGGCGGCGCGACCTGGACCGACGGGCGCAAATGCGGGCCCCAATCCGTCGGCCAGTGCGACTGAACATGCCGCAATCCCGCGCCCCGCTCGTGTCGCGGATCTGTGCGGCCGGGTCTTCCGCGGCGCTCGATCGGGCGACAGGATTGAGAAAAGCCGTCAGCCGGTGCTCCAGATGCGTGGGCGCTTCATGCCGGCGATTTTGCAGGCCTGGCCGGGGTAACCATAGGGGAAGAGTTCGAACAGCCGGTTGCGGCCGGCGCCGCGCGTTTCCGTCAGGTGGCGCATGACGAAGCGGGCGTCGGGCGGAAGCTGATGCTCCTCCCAGAAGGCGCGCATGAAGCTTATGGCCGACCAATGGTCTTCATTCAGTTCGATATCGAGTTCGCGGGCCTTGTCCCTGGCCCAGTCCTCGGTCCATTCGGCGGGATCGATCAGATAGCCCTCGACGTCGGTTTGCGGCGTGGTCATGGTCCTCCTCCTGAACACAATCTTTTCGTGGCGCTTCACGAAGATAGCGAATCCCGCCGAGGGGTCCATCGGCCATCGGGGCGCGGAATTGCGCCAGCGCAAGGAAAATGCGTTCCGGCGTGAAGGCTAACGCGGGCTTGCCGCCGATTCCTGCATCAGCGCGAGCATGGCTTTGGCGGCGCGCGACGTGTAGAGTTGCCGGTGCGAGAGAATGTAGAACGGGCGCTTGGGCAGGGAAAAAGGCAATTGGACCAGGGCGCCGGCCTTGATCGAGGCGCGGGCGACCAGGCTCGATAACACCGCCAGGCCCGCGCCGGCCTCGACCGCCGTGCGCAAGGACTCGTTCGACGGCAGTTCGAGCACAACCCGCGGCGTGTGGCCGGGCGGCGCGAACGATTGGATCAGCTCCTCGAAGGCTTCGCGCGTGCCGGAGCCTTTTTCGCGCGCGACCCATGGGGTGTCTTGGATGGCGTCCCGGATCGTGGCGGCGTCCGCGCCGGCGAGCGTCGCGGCGAGCGCGGGCGCGGCCACGACCAGCAACTCATCGTCGTCGACGCAAGCGACGGTCAGCAGCGGATCGGAGACGGCGCCCTCGACCAGGCCGAGGTCGATCTCGCCCGCGATCGCGAGTTCGGCGACCTCGTGGGTATTGCCGATGGTCAGCCGGACGGCGACGCCGGGATAGAGTTCGGCGAAGCGGGCGAGGCGCGGCGGCAGCCAGTAATTGCCGGTGGTCTGGCTGGCGGCGACATTCAGACGCCCGGCCTTCAGGCCGCCGATGTCGGCCAGCACCTTTTCGGTGCGCTGCGCGGCGACCAGCAGGGCGCGCGCCTCGGCGAGAAAGGCCCGGCCCTCCTGGGTCAGGGCGACCCGCCGGCCGATCCGGTCGAACAGCTTGATGTCATGGCGGTATTCGAGCGCGCCGATCGCGGCGCTGACCGCTGATTGGGTCAGATTGAGCTGGCCCGCCGCGCGCGTGACATGCTCAAGCTCCGCGACGGCGACGAAAATGCGCAACTGGTCGAGTGTCACCCGCCTACCTCCCGCGCCAGATGTGAACCGGGCTGCGCCGCGAATCAACGAAAATATGGGGAAGGCGGCTTATACTGTCGGCGGGCGCGTCCGCCTCGCCCGACGTTTGGGCGCCCCCGGGCCGGGAGATGTCCCACGCGATTTTCGGTCGTCGCGCGGCGAGGTTCAGGCGCCGGCGACGCGGAGCGGCGCGGGCAGGCGCGCCACGGCAGGGGGGGGACGGGTCCTGTCGGCTGGTCGCCTGAGAAGGTGGATGGCCATGTCCTCGGCCGAAAGAGGGCGGCTGAACAATTCGCCCTGGGCGCCCCGGACGCCGAGGTGGCGAATGGCGGCAAGCTGGTCCTGGGTTTGGACGCCCTCGACCACGACGCACATGTTCAGGTCGCGGCCGATGGCGTTGACCGCGCGAATGATGCTCGCGGGCTTGGCGTTTTTTGGCGCGCCGATGTCGCGCACGAAACTCTTGTCGATCTTCACCTTGTCGAAGGGAAAATCGTTGAGATAGCTCAGCGACGAATAGCCCGTGCCGAAATCGTCGAGCGCGATGTGAACCCCGAGGGCGCGCAGCGTTTCCAGAGTGGCGAAGACGGCCTCGTGGTTGCCGATGAGCATGGACTCGGTGATGTCGAGTTCAAGTCGGCGCGCCGGCAGGCCGCTCTCGGCCAGCGGCGCCCGCGCCGCCGCGATCAGGTCGCCGTGCTCGAATTGCAGCGCGGAAAGATTGGCGGCGACGCGGATCGGATCGGCCCAGGCCATGGCGCCGCGGCAGGCCTGGCGCAGGACGAATCCGGCGATTTCGACGATGGTCGCGTTTTCTTCGGCGATCGGCACGAATTCGCCCGGCGCGACGTCGGCCGTCATGGCCGCGCGAAAGGACGCAAGCCGATCTTCTTCCACGCAGATGAAGAATGGGTATATTTGCGCAAGCGGCGATTTCGCCTCGCCGTTTCGCGGCGCGATCTTGACAGCCGCGCGGGCGGGCGCCAATGGCTGGCGCGAATTGACCAGAAACGAGGCAGATCGCAGGTGTCCGTCGCATTTCTCTTCCCTGGCCAGGGCTCTCAGGCCGTCGGCATGGGCAAGGCGCTCCATGACGCCTTCCCCTCCTCGCGCGCCGTATTCGAGGAAGTGGACGCCGCGCTCGGCGAGAAACTCTCCGCGCTGATGTTCGAGGGCGACGCCGCCGAACTGACCCTCACCGTCAACGCGCAGCCGGCGCTGATGGCCGTCAGCCTTGCGGCCCTGCGGGCGCTGGAGGCCGAGAAAGGCGTCGACGTCGCGCGCGACGCCGCCTTTGTCGCCGGCCATTCGCTTGGCGAATATTCCGCGCTGGCCGCAGCGGGCGCCTTGACCATCGCCGACGCCGCGCGGTTGCTGCGCCTGCGCGGACAGGCGATGCAGAAGGCGGTCCATGTCGGCGAGGGGGCCATGGCCGCTCTGCTTGGCGCCGAGCCCGAACAGGCGAAGAAAATCGCGATGGAGGCCGCGGCCGCCGCGGGCGCGCTGTGCGAGGTCGCCAACGACAACGGGGGCGGCCAGATCGTGGTCTCCGGCGCGAAAAAGGCGGTCGATCTGGCGATCGAGATCGCGAAGGAAAACGGCGTGAAGCGCGCCATGCTGCTGCCGGTTTCGGCGCCGTTCCATTGCGCCCTGATGGCGCCCGCCGCCGAGGCGATGAAGGAGGCGTTGGCGAAAACCGAGATCAGGCGGCCGGTGGTGGATGTTGTGGCCAATGTCACCGCCGCGCCGGCGCGCGACCCCGATGAAATCCGCCGATTGCTGGTCGCCCAGGTCTGCGGCGCGGTGCGCTGGCGTGAATGCATGGGTTTCATGCACAGCCAGGGCGTCGATCTGTTCGTCGAAATCGGCGCCGGCAAGGTATTGGCCGGACTGGTCAGGCGCACGGCGGAAGGGGCGCGGTCTCTCAATGTCGGCGTTCCCGCCGAAGTCGATAGTTTTTCCCTTAACGGATAAATATTTGCGCGGAGTAGTTGATGTTTGATCTGAATAATCGGGTCGCGCTGGTCACCGGCGCCAGCGGCGGGCTCGGCTCGGCAATAGCCCGCGCGCTGCATCGGCAGGGCGCCAGAGTCGTGCTGTCGGGCACCCGCCGCGACGCTCTGGACACCCTGGCGGCGGAACTGGGCGAGCGCGCTTTTGTCGCGCCCTGCAACCTGTCCGACAGGGAAGCGGTCGAGAAGCTGGTTCCCGAGGCCGAGGCGCTGGCCGGGCCGCTCGACATTCTGGTCAACAACGCCGGCGTGACCCGCGACGGCCTGTTCATGCGGCTGAAAGACGAGGACTGGGACACGGTGCTGGAGGTCAACCTGACCTCCGCCTTCCGACTGTCGCGCGCCGCCGTCAAAGGCATGATGAAGCGCCGTCACGGCCGGATCATCAACATCACGTCGGTGGTTGGCGTCACCGGCAACGCCGGCCAGGGCAATTACGCGGCCTCCAAGGCGGGCCTGATCGGCATGACCAAATCGCTCGCCGCCGAACTCGCCTCGCGCAATATCACGGTGAATTGCGTCGCGCCTGG
>JAKANG010000169.1 GCA_021812505.1 Pseudomonadota bacterium | reverse complement strand
CGACGATATCGAGCGCCACGCGCGCGGGAGATCTCGGATGTTTGCGCCGATCGACATCGACGAAATTCTTCACAGCAATGAGCAGGCGGGTGGAAAGCCGATCGAACAGAACGCCGACCTGTCGGGACTGGTTGGAGACTTTGCCCGCCGCGGCGTCCGCATCGCCCACAGCGCGGGTGAACACGTTGACGCTGTCGCCGAGCCGCGACGCCCCCTCCGCCGCGGCGTGAGCGCTTTGTCCGATTTCCTCGACCGCCGAGATCTGCTGGCTCGAACTCTGGGCGACGGCGGAAGCGATCTGGCTGATTTGCCCGATCAGATCGCGCATGTCCTTCATCGCGCCGGTCGCGGATTTCATCGCCGATTCGATTTCGGCGATCTGGCCCGAAATCTCCCGGGTCGCCGCATTGGTGCGCTGGGAAAGCTGCTTCACCTCATTGGCGACCACCGCGAATCCCCGGCCGTTTTCCCCGGCGCGCGCGGCCTCGATGGTGGCGTTCAGCGCCAGCAAGCTGGTCTGGTTGGAAATGCCGGCGATCAGCCCGACGATCTCGCTCACCCGCGCGGCGGAGGCCGAGAGCGCGGCAAAACGGCGCTCCGCCTCGTCCGCGCGCGCGACCGCGTCGCCCACCAGCGCATTGGTTTGACTGGCCTGACGCCCGACTTCCTGACTGGACGCCTGCAATTCCTCGACCGCCGCGGCAACCGCCGTCATGGATTGCGACGTCGTCTCCACGCCATCCTGAACCAGCGCGACCCCGCCGCGCAATTCTGTCAGCAGCTTCTCCAGACCGTTGACGATCGAGCGCAGATCCTCGGATTGGGCGTTCGCGACCTCGTTCGAGGACTCCAGCTCCGCTTCGACCGCCTCTTTCAGTTCGAGCGCCTCGGCTTCGCGGGCCGTCCGCGTCACGCCGGCGAAAAAGGCGCCGAGATTGGCGGCCATATCTGTAAAGACCGATATTGTCAGGGCTTCGGCCAATTCCCGCTCCCGGGCGTGGCCGGCGAGGATCACCCGAAGAAAATTCCGGACGAAATAGCTGTAGGCGCCAAGATACAGTTCGGGCGAGAGCCTGACCCGCACATGGGTTTCTCCGATGCGCGCCGCCCGATCCCTGATCTCTTCGCCGGGCGGATGGGCGAGCAGGAACCGCCAATGTTCGAGATTGGCGTCGCGGACCCGTTTCGCCGTGGCCGGATCGCGCAGCAGCGCCGCCTTCACGGGATCAGCGCCGTGTTCGGCATAGAAGGCGTCGAAGATTTCCTCGATCCGCGGCGCGACCGCCGCGCTCAGCGCAGCATAGACGCCGGCTCCGCCCATCTCGCGCGCCCGCGCCCGCTTCAAAGGATTCAATCCCATGTTTCCGCACCATCGGCTGAAGGCGCGAGGCCCTGAATCGGGCGAGCGCCGGTTGATCGAAGAGCCATTGTCGCGGCGGCGGCTTGCTCGGACCTTGCCCTTTGCCACTCGTCGCTATTGCGGCATCTGGTCCTTCGGCATGTACGAGAAGTCCTGCACCAGGACGTCCTTGATCAGGCCCTTGCCGAGCTTCTCGTTCACCACGGTGCGAATCTGGCTGGTGAGCGCGTTGATGTCATATTTGTCGAGATGGCGAAAATCGACGCTCGGATCGCCGTAAATCGTGCGGAACGCGTCATCGAGCACGAAGGCCTCGGGATTGACGTTGAGCTTTTCCGCCTGCTTCACGTCGATTCCATAAAGGAACTGGACGATGACATAGCCGAGCAGCGCGCCATCGGCGATCACCGGCACGTTGATGACTCGCGACTTGCGATATTGGTAACTGTGTTCGGCGCCCTCTTGATGCGCCGGCGCCGCATGGGCGAACCGCCATTGCCCCGCCTCGAAGCTCGACAGCGCGGCGATCGCGCTCGCCCACAGGGCCAGAATGAGCAATTTGACCATTGTCCCCGCTCAGCCGCGCCACGGCGCGCCGCCACGGCCGTAGGTTCCGTCCGACTCCGCCTCCTGCATCGTCCGCGACAGCAAGGCTGCGATGGCGTCCACGGCCTTCAGATGATGCGCCAGCATGGCCTGGTTGTCGTCGAGCTTCGCAGCCAGCCTCTTGACCCGCGTCCGGTCCGCCGCGGCGAGATCCGCGGCGTCGAAAAAGCGCAGGATGCGATTGATTTCGAGCAGGCCCTGATGCTTGCGATGATTGAAATCGCTGAGGTCGACGATGCGGTTTTCCCGCAGGATCGCGGTCTCCTGGTCGATCGCCGCCTCCATGCGGTCGAGGGCGTCATAGAGCGCGGCGGCGTTGGCGCAAGCGCGCTCGGAACTGCGGGACGTTTTCATCGGGCCTCGCCAAATTTGAGTCGGCCGGGGGTTTCCGGCCGGTTGGGGCGCGCGTCAGGCGCCGGCCAATCCGTGTTTCTTCGACTGCAACAGGTTCTGGTGGGTGGCGAAAAGCCGCTCGCCAATCTTGAGAGCGCCCGATTTCGCGATCTGCTCGGCGATCTTTTCCGAGAGCATCGACTTCCAGACGTCGCCGGCGACGCCGGCGCCATAGACGTCGCTCGCCTGTTTCGGCAGCATCTCGTCGATCATGCTTTTCAGGAGCATGCTTTCGAGCCCGACTTCCGCCTTGCGCGCGGGACTGAGCTTTTCGTTGAGCGCGGCGACCGGGTTCTTGTAAGAGACGCCGCACGGCATCGGAACGGAGGCCGGCAGGCGGTCGAGCGCGGCGGCGAAATCGCCCGAAATGTCGCCCGACGCGGCGGCGAGCGTTCTCGTCGTCGCCGCCGCCTTTTGCGGATCGGCGGCGCGCGCCACATCGAGAATGAGGTCCGAAGCCGGAGAAATCGTCAACTGCCGCTCCCGTAGTCAAGGACCAGATTAAACATCCTGGCTTACGGCAGGCTTGTCGGCGGGGTGGCTTGCTGGATTGCAGCGAGGCTTTCGCCAAGATCGAGCAACCGGCGCTTTTCCTCGTCGCGCTCGACTTTGTCCGCCTCCTCCCTCACCAGCTTTTCGAGGGCGCGGCGCTGCGCGTTGCGCTGGACGACTCTCTCACGCTGCGAGACGGCCCGCGCCTCCAGCGCCGCGGCGCCGCGTTCAACCGACGCGACCCGACGGCAGGCGAGTTTGAGCAGAAGCGGGTCCTTCTCGGCCGCGCCGCCGAGAAAGCCCAGCAGGGCGCGACGCTCTTTCGCGGCTTCGTGCTTCTGCCGCTCGATCGCGGCGAGCCGCGCCTCCTCAAGCTCGCGCATTTTCGTTTTCACCGCGAGCAGCCGCTCCAGGGCTTTCTTTCTCTCATGCATCAATTGCCTCGCAACGCCCAGTCGCCGAACGCCGACATGAAGGCCGTCACCATCGCGCCGGAAACGAAGTAGAACAGGATCAATCCGCCCGCGATGACAAAGGGGCCGGAAATGAAATAGACCGGGATTTGCGGCGTCAGCCGGTTGACGAGGCCGATCGCGAGATTGACCACCACCGCATAGACGATGAAGGGACTGGAAATACGCAAGCCCACGATGAAGGCGGCCGAGAGGTCGCCGGCGACCGTGTGCAGCGCCGCTTCGGGCCTCAGGAGGAAGCCGACCGGCATGACCGCATAGGAGGCGACGAGCCCACGAATCAGCTCCCAATGCAGACCGGAGACGAAGATCAGCACGGTCGCGGCGGTGGTGATCAGCGTCGCGACGGGCGGCAGCGGCTCGCTCTCGTCGATTGGCGCGCCGAGCGCGTTGCTCATGCCGATCTGCATCGAAGCCGCCATCATCATGGTTTCGAGCGCGAGAAAATAAAGACGCCCGAGCAGGCCGATCATGGCGCCCAGAAACAATTCGGAAAAGATGTCGCCCACGAGCGCGCCGAAATCGGAAAAGGCGATTTTTTGCCGCGCCGCCAGCGCCGGGGCCAGCGAGAGGGTCAAGGCAAGGGCGACGAACAGCCGCGCCCGCGCGGGAACGCGCGCGCTCGAAAATCCCGGCGCCAGCATCAGGCTTCCACCGATGCGGCAGAACAGAACCAGGAAAGTGGCGGCGAGATCGCCGGCATGAAAATTCAAGAGATCGTTCCCAACGACTTGAACTCGACTCCGCGCGCCAGTTCGAGATGCGACAGCACCGGCAGGGTGGCGAACAGGCGCTCGACGATCATCCGGACATAAGGACGGGTTTCGGGCGTGGCGACGATCACGAATTGCTCGCCCGCGTCCATCAGCTTGCGGATCGCCGGCGACGCCTCCTCGCCGAATTCCTCGACGAGGCGCGGGTCGATGTCGAATTCGGCCACGTCGCCCTTGGCGTCGCGTTTGAGCGCCTGATGGAACACCATGTCCCAGCGGTTGCCGAGCCGCAGGATTTTCAGCACCCCGCCCTGCGCGAGATCGCCGCAGATCTGCTGGGCCATGCGCAGGCGGACATGTTCGGCGATCTGTTCGGCGCGCCGCGCATGGGGCGCGATCTCGGCGATGGCTTCGAGAATGAGGTGCAGGTTGCGAATCGAGATGCGCTCGGCGAGCAGCAGTTTCAGCACCGCCTGCAAGCCGGAATAGGAGATCAGCGACGGGCTGATCTCGTCGAGCAGCCGCTTGTATTCCGGCCCGAGCCGCTCGAACAAACTGCGCATGTCCTTGTAGGACAGAAGCTGCGCGAGATTATTGCGCAGGACTTCGGAGAGATGCGTCAGCAGAACCGACATATTGTCGATCGGGTTGAAGCCGGCGCGCCGGGCCTCGGCGACATAGACCTCGGAAATGCTGTAGGCCTTCATCCCGAACGCCGGTTCGCGCGTCTCCTCGCCCGGAAGGTCGGGCCTTTTGCCGTCGCCGCTGATGACGAGATAGTCGCCGATCCGCACCTCCTGGCGGGCGACGATCGCGCCGTGAATCCTGATCTCGTATGATTTCGGCGGCGCGGACAGGTTGTCCGACACTTTGATCTCGGGCACCACGAAGCCATATTGCGTGGCGAATTTTTTGCGCATCCGCGCGACGCGAGTGGAG
>JAKANG010000168.1:2363-4986 GCA_021812505.1 Pseudomonadota bacterium | reverse complement strand
AATCCGCGCTTCTGGAGCGCACGACGGCCGAAATCGAAGCGAAAGTTGGAAGCCGCGCGCTCGACCTGCGCGCCACCGGACAGGTTGTGCGTTTCGACGGTTTCCTGAAACTCTATCAGGAAGGCAAGGACGACGAGGAGGACGAGGAGTCCGGCCGCCTGCCGCCTCTGGCCAGGGACGAGGTCCTGCAAAAGGACAAGATCGACGCCACCCAGCATTTCACCGAGCCGCCGCCGCGCTATACCGAGGCGACGCTGGTCAAGCGCATGGAAGAACTGGGCATCGGCCGCCCCTCGACCTATGCCGCGACTCTCGCGGTGCTGCGCGACCGCGATTACGTCAAACTCGAAAAGAAGCGCCTCGTCCCCGAGGACAAGGGCCGGCTGGTCATCGCTTTTCTCGAAAGCTTCTTCGGCCGTTATGTCGAATATGGCTTCACAGCCGGGCTGGAAGAACAGCTCGACCGGATTTCCAACGCCGAAATCGACTGGAAGCAGGTTTTGCGCGATTTCTGGCGCGATTTCTCCGCCGCCATCGACGGCACGAAGGATCTGCGCACCGCGCAGGTGCTCGACAGCCTCAACGATCTGCTGGGGCCGCATATTTTCCCGGCCAAGGAAGACGGCTCCAACGCCAGGGCCTGCCCCGTTTGCGGCAACGGACAATTGTCGCTGAAACTCGGCAAGTTCGGCGCCTTCATCGGCTGTTCGAATTATCCGGAGTGCAAATATACCCGCACTCTGTCCGACCGCGGCGAAATGTCGGCGGGCGCCGAGGGCGAGCGCCCGGGCGTGAAGGTTTTGGGCGAGGACCCCAAGACCGGACAGGAAATCACTCTGCGCGACGGGCGCTTCGGCGCCTATGTTCAGCAAGGCGAAGGCGACAAGCCGCCGCGCTCCTCCCTGCCCTCCACGCTCAAGCCGGAGGACGTCACGCTGGACAAGGCGCTGGCGCTGCTGGCGCTGCCGCGCGAGGTGGCGAGACATCCTGAGACCGGCGAGCCGATTCTGGCCGGCATCGGCCGCTACGGCTCTTATGTCCAGCACGGAAAAACCTACGCCAATCTCACCAAGGACGACAATGTCCTGGAGATCGGGGCCAATCGCGCCATCGACCTGATCATCACCAAGGAAGCGGGCGGCGCGCGGGGCGCGGGCGGTGAAATCCGCGTGATCGGCGACCATCCCGAAGGCGGCGCCATCGCCCTCAAGGCCGGCCGTTTCGGGCCTTATCTCGCCTGGGGCAAGGTCAACGCCACCCTGCCGCGGGGAACCGACATGACCGGCCTGACGCTGGAAAAGGCGGTGGAGCTGGTCAACGCCAAGGCCTCCGGCGCGCCGGGCGGCGGGCGTATCCTTGGCGAACATCCCGACGGCGGCCAGATCGTCGCCCGCGCGGGACGCTTCGGCCCCTATGTGTCATGGGAAAAGATCAACGCCACATTGCCCAAGTCGATGACGCTCGACGACATCGGGCTGGAACAGGCGATCCGTCTCATCCAGGACCGGATCGCGGCCGGCGGGGTCAAGGCGCCCAAAAAGCCCGCGGCGAAAAAGGCGGCGGCGAAAAAGCCCGCGGCCAAGGCCGCGAAAACGGCCAAGGCGAGGAAAGCCATCGTCGAGTCCGACGAGCCGCCTTTCGAGCCCGACGCGCCCACGAAAAAGCCGGCCAGGAAGAAGGCCGCCGGCAGGGGCTGAATTCCGTCCCCCGCGTTTTGTCCGCTGGCGAAGGACTCACGCCCGCGCAGCGATCTTCTCGCGTTTGCGCAGCCAGGCGGCGTCGAGCAGCATTTGCGCCGCCCAGCGATAGACATTGCGGTCGCTGATTTGCTCCCCCATCACCCGCATGCGGTCGGCCTGCTCCTCCGCGCTCATGCGTAAAGCCCGGTCATAGGCCTTGGCCATTCCGTGGGAATCATAGGGATTGACGATCAGGGCCTCCGGCAGTTCGAAGGCGGCGCCAGCGAAGCTCGACAGGATCAGCACGCCGCGCCGGTCGTCGCGGGCGGCGACGAATTCCTTGGCGACGAGATTCATGCCGTCGTGCAGGCTCGACACCACGCAGGCGTCGGCGGCGCGGAACAATTCGAACACCTCGTCCGGCTCATGATGACGCACGACCAGATGGATCGGCTTCCATCCTTCCCGCGCATATCGCGCATTGATCTCGTTGGCCAGCGCTTCAGCTTCGCGCTGCAGGGCGGCGTAGGCGTCGAGCTTCGAGCGCGTCGGCGCCGCGACCTGGATCAGCACGAATTTCCCAATCCATTCCGACGACTGGGTCAAGAGATCGTCCACCGCGCGCATCCGGTCGAGAATGCCTTTGGTGTAGTCGAAGCGTTCGACGCCTACAGCGATGCGGACATCCTCGCCGAGGCCGAAGCGGGCGCGGACATTGGCGCGGCATTGCGCGGCCGGCGGCTGGCCGGCGAGCGCGCGCGGCGGCCATTCGATCGAGATCGGATAGGGCCGCACCAAAGTCTCGGCGCAGCGCAGCCAGATCGAGGAATTCTCGCGGTCGATCCGGCTTTCGATGCAGCGGTCGGCGGCGTCAAAGAAATTGTTGCAGTGGTACTGGGTGTGGAAGCCGAGGATCGACGAGCCGAGCAGGCCGTCGAGGATTT
>JAKANG010000168.1:0-2353 GCA_021812505.1 Pseudomonadota bacterium | reverse complement strand
ATGCCAGAAGGTCACGATTGTCGCTTTGGGCAGGCGTTTGCGGACCATGCGCGGCAGCAGCGCGAAATGATAATCTTGAACCAGCACGACCGGGTTTTCGCAGGTCGCCTCCTCCACGACGATGTCGGCGAAACGCTGATTGACGGCCTTGTACATCGCCCAGTCCTGCTCGCGGAAGGTCGGACGGATGAAGGCGATGTGGCAGAGCGGCCAAAGCCCCTCGTTGGCGGCGCCGTAATAATAGCCGTCCTGCTCCTCATCGCTGAGCCAGACGCGGCGCAGGCTATAAGCCGGATCGGCTGGCGGGACCGGCAGCCGGTCGTCACGATCGACCGTGTCGCGATCCGCGGAGCCCCCCCCATGGGCGATCCAGACGCCGCGGCAGGCCCGCATCACCGGCTCCAGCGCCGAGACCAGCCCGCTCGCCGGGATTTGCAGCCGGATTTCGCCATCGATCCGATTATGGATATAGGGCTCGCGATTGGAGACGATGATCACCTGGGCGCCGGGCAATTCGTCATGCAGCAGATCGCGCAGACTCTCGGGCGACCATTTGGCCGAAACGCCATGGGTGAACCTCCTTCGGACGCGGATATCCGCGAGCAGCGCATCGATCTGGCGGTCACGGTTCGCCAGGACTCCCGGCCCCGCCGCGTCGGACGCCGGACGAGCGCTTTCTTCCAGGGCCCGCCGCAGGGATTGCATCCAGCTTCGTCGCAAGGCAAGGGCCAGGACCATGGCGAGAATGGCGAAGGCCGCGGCCACCGTCGCCATCGTCACCGTCACAAAAAGGCGCGCGTCGCGTTCGCGTTGATCGACAATGTCGAGATCATGGACGACCAAGAGCTTTCCCGAAGTCTCGCCCACGGTTAGCGGGAAGAAATTGATTCGGATGTGCTCGCCCTTTGGAGTGATGAACGTCGCTCCCTCCGCCGTCTGATGCGCGAATTCGGCGCAATCGAGGTTGGCCGGCATTTCAGACGTCGAGATCGCGAGCTTGCCGTCCCGGGTGCAGAATCCGAGGCCGAGAATCCTCTCATCCTCGGAAATCTGCTGCATGACCTTGCTCAGCACGCTTTTCTCGCTGACGCCAGACGCTGCGGCCTGGTCGCGGATCGAGCGGTAGATCAGTTCGGCGCGCATGTCCATATCGTGCCTGATCCAGCCATTGACGATCAGCGACGACAGCGACGCAAGGGAGGCGATCAGGATAACGCCGGCGGCGACGCCGAGCAGGGAGTAGAGGACGCCGGGCCTGCCAATGAAATCCCTGAATTTCTGCCGCGCGCTGGTCATCGCGCCTCCTCCCAGTTCTTCGACAGGCGCCAGGCGCAGAGGATGATGCCAACCAGCGAATAGGTCTGCGGAAAATTGCCCCAGAGCTCGCCGGTTTCCGGATCGATGTCCTCCGACAGAAGCCCGACGTGATTGCGGCGGGCGAGAATTTTCTCGAACAGGCTCCGCGCCTCGTCGGCGCGGCCGATCGCGGCGAGAGCCTCGACATACCAGAAGCTGCAGATGGTGAAGGCGGTCGAGGGCGCGCCGAAATCGTCGGGCTCGGCGTAACGGAAGAGATAGCCCTTGCGCCCGAGGGCATGGCCGATGACCTCGACGGTCGAGACAAATTTCGGATCGTCGGCCCTCACCAGGCCGAGTTCGGCGAGCAGCAGCGCGCTGGCGTCGATATGGTCGGAATCGAGGCTGCCGGTGAACGCCTTCAAGCCGGGGTTCCAGGCGCGCGCGAGAATCGTCTCGCGCAAGCCGTCGGCCGATTTGCGCCATTGCTGCGCGCGTTCGTGCAGGCCGAGCCGCGTCGCGATGCGCGCCAGCCGGTCGCAGGCGACCCAGCACATGGCGGCCGAATAGGTGTGAATCGAGGGCTTGTCGCGATATTCCCAGATGCCGGAATCCACCGTCAGCGCCACGGCGAGCGCCCGCATGCCGAGCGGCTCCAACATGGCGAACAAGGCTTCGTCGCCCTTTTTCGGCAAACGATCGTCGAAGAACATCTGCGAGGCGGCAAGGATCACGCTGCCATAGACGTCGTGCTGGATCTGATTGACCGCGTCATTGCCGATCCGCACCGGACCTTGGCCACGATAGCCAGAAAAATCCGGCGCGGTCCGCTCCTCCAGATTTTTCTCCGGCAGGACGGCGTAAACCGGCCGCAGGTTCGCGCCGCCCTCCATCGAAATCACACTGGTCACGTAATCGATGAAATGCTCCATGGTCACCGAGGCGCCGACGCGATTGAGGGCGAGCACGGTGAAATAGGCGTCGCGAATCCAGCAATAGCGGTAATCCCAGTTGCGCTGCGAGCCCGGCGCCTCGGGGATCGAGGTGGTGAGCGCCG
>JAKANG010000167.1 GCA_021812505.1 Pseudomonadota bacterium | reverse complement strand
GAGCAGCAACCTCATGTACGGTATGTATTAGACCGACGCCAGCAAGCGCAACGGCTTCTGGGACGTCTGTCGCTGATTTTTTTCGCGGAGCCTGTGAGATCTTGAATGGAGATGCGCTGAAAACCTTGCACATATTTGTCGAGGGCCGGGTCCAGGGCGTCGGCTACCGCGAATTCGCGCGCCGCGCCGGCGCGCGCCTCGGACTTTCCGGCTGGGCGCGCAACCGCTCGAACGGCGCGGTCGAGGTCCGCGCCAGCGGCGCGCCTCGCGATCTCGACGCATTGGTCGCGGCCCTGCGCGCCGGGCCGCCTTTCGCCGACGTGCGCGGCGTGCGCGCGGTCGAAGACGGCGGGCCGCCGGAAAGCGGCGGCTTCGCCATTCACCCGACGGTTTGAAACTTTTGATCCCGATGAGGATTTTTTGCGTAACGCCGTAACAGGAGACAGCGGGGCGCGTATTGCGCTTGAGTAAAAATCCAGCGATCCGGAGGGATCCCATGTTCACCCGTCGCGAACTATTCCACCTGTGCGGCAGCGCCGCGTTTCTGTCGGGCCTCGGTCCGGCGCGAGCGGACGAAAAACTGCCCCGCAGCGACGCCGAGTGGCGACGGCTTCTCACCCCAGACCAGTTCGAAATCCTGCGCCGCGACGGCACGGAGCGGCCCTTCACCAGCCCGCTCCTGCACGAGAAGCGCAAGGGCCTTTTCGCCTGCGCCGGCTGCGATCTCGATCTCTATTCGTCGGACACGAAATATGACAGCGGCACGGGCTGGCCGAGTTTCTGGGCGCCGCTTCCTCATGCCGTGAGCGAGCGGGAGGACCGCTCCTTCGGCATGGTCCGCACGGCGGTGAGTTGCCGGCGTTGCGACGGCCATCTCGGCCATGTCTTCAACGATGGCCCCCAGCCGACGGGTCTGCGCTATTGCATGAATGGCGTCGCGCTCAAGTTCAAGGCGGCGTGACATGCTGCTCCTTCTTCTCGCTTTCGCCGGCGGCGTCCTGACCATCGCCAGCCCGTGCATTCTCCCGGTTCTGCCTTTCGTCTTTCTCGGCGCGGGACAGTCTTTTGCGCGGCGCGGCCTGCCGATGCTGTTGGGCATGGCCGCGACATTCGCGCTCGTCGCCACGCTTGCCGCCGTCGGCGGCGGCTGGGCGGCCCACGCCAATTCGATCGGCCGTGATCTGGCTTTGGCCGCGATGGCGTTTTTCGGCGTCGCCCTGCTCTGGCCCGGCCTGGCGGAGCGCATTTCGGCGCCGCTGGTCGCGTTCGGCGGCCGGCTTTCGCAACAGGCCGAAGGAACGGGCGGAACGGGCGCCGCTTTGCTGCTCGGCGTCGCGACGGGGCTGCTCTGGGCGCCCTGCGCCGGTCCCATTCTCGGAATCATTCTGACCGGCGCGGCGCTCCACGGCGCGAGCGTCGGAACCTCCCTGCTGCTGCTCGCTTACAGCCTCGGCGCGGCGACCTCGCTCGCGCTCGCTTTGCTCGTCGGCGGCAAGGTTTTCGCTGCGATGAAAGGCGCGCTCGGGCTTGGCGAATGGGCGCGGCGCGGATTTGGGGTCGCGGTGCTGGCGGCGGTCGGGGCGATCGCCCTGGGCGCGGACACCGGCTTCCTCGCCAATCTTTCGCTCGCCGGCACGGACAAATGGGAACAGGCGCTGCTTGACAGATTCGGTCTTTCCCCGGCCCGCGCGGCGGACAGCCAGACGTCCTCGGTCGTCATGGCGGCGGGCGAAGGCGCGATGATGAAGGCGGAAAATGGCGGAGCGGCGCGGGCCGAACCCGCGCGCGTCTCGCCGAGCCTGCCGGACGAAGGTCCGGCGCCGGCGTTGAAAGGTGCGGTCGCCTGGCTCAATTCGCCGCCTCTGACGCCCGAGGCGCTGAAGGGCAAGGTGGTTCTCGTCGATTTCTGGACCTATTCCTGCATCAACTGCCTGCGCACCTTGCCCTATGTCCGGGCCTGGGCCGACAAATACCGCGACAATGGCCTTGTGGTGGTCGGCGTCCACGCGCCGGAATTCGCCTTCGAGCGCGACATATCCAATGTGAAGCGGGCCGTCGCCGATCTGCAGATCGGCTATCCGGTGGCGATCGACAACGACTATGCGATCTGGCGCGCCTTCGACAATCAATATTGGCCGGCCGAGTATCTTATCGACGCGCGAGGTCATCTTCGTCATCAGCACTTTGGCGAGGGCGATTACACCGAGACCGAAAAGGCGATCCGGCAATTGCTTGCCGAGGCCGGGGCCTCGGTCGCGCCGGGCGCGGCATTCGCCGGCAAGGCGACCGGCGCCGAGGCGCCGCCCGATTTCGCCGACGTCCGCTCGGGGGAAACCTATATCGGCTATTCCCGCGCGGAAAATTTCGCCTCGCCCGGCGGCGCAGTCGAGGACCGCAGCCATGTTTACCGGAGCGCCGATCTCCGCCTCAACCAGTGGAGCCTCGCCGGCGACTGGACCGTCGGGCGTGAGCGCGCCGAACTCAACCAGGCGGGCGGCGCCATCGCCTTTCGCTTCCACGCCCGCGACCTGCATCTGGTGTTGGGCCCCGGTCCCGACGGCAAGCCGGTCCGTTTCCGGGTGACGATCGACGGCGCCGCGCCCGGCGACGCCCATGGCGCGGACGTGGACGCGCAGGGGCAGGGAACCGTGACGGCCGAGCGGCTCTACCAGCTCGTCCGCCAGAAGGGGCCGATCGCCGACCGCCTGTTCCGGATCGAGTTCCTCGATGCGAATGTTCGCGCCTACGCCTTCACTTTCGGCTGAGAGGGAGCCGACCATGATTCCTTCGATTCCTTCAAACCGTATTCTGGCCGCCGGGCTGCTGTCGGCGACGCTTGCGTTGGCGGTTTCCGCTTCCCTGGTCAGGGCCGACGGGAAGCCCCACGCGATTCCGGCGCCGGCGAGGGACGAGGCGGCGCGCGAGGCGCCCGAAACCGTCGTGCTCGCCGGCGGCTGCTTCTGGGGCGTGCAGGGCGTCTTTGAGCACGTGAATGGCGTGACCCGCGCCATCTCCGGCTATGCCGGCGGCGCGGCGGCGACGGCCAATTACAATAGGACGAGCCGGGGCGACACCGGACATGCGGAATCGGTCGCCGTAACCTTCGACCCTGCGAAAATCAGCCTCGGGCGCATCCTGCAAATCTATTTCGCGGTGGCGCATGATCCGACCGAGCTGAACCGCCAGGGGCCGGACGAGGGAAGCCAATATCGCTCGGCGATCTTTCCGCGCGACGCCGAACAGGCCAGGGTCGCCAGGGACTATATCGCCCAGCTCGACCACGCCCACGCCTTCGCCGCGCCGATCGTCACCCGCATCGAGCCGGGCAAGACCTTTTATCCGGCCGAGGCCTATCATCAGGATTTTTTGGCCCGCAACCCGGATGATCCCTATATCGTCCATAACGACCTGCCCAAGATCGCCGCCTTGCGGCGGCTCTATCCCGACGAATATCGGGCCGATCCGGTTCTCGTCGGCGCCGCCGCCGGTCGTTGAGACCTGACCTGCGTTTCTCGGGCGGGTCCGGCGGGGCAGGCCTCCAATCCGAAGATGGCGCTCCCGCGGCAGGCCGGAAGACTTAGGACCGGACGCGGCCGGCCAGGAGGCAGTAAAAGGCGGCCGCCGCGCCCCCCGCCGGGATGGCCAGGGTGGGCGTGAGATCGTCGCCGAACCCTATGGCCGCGTTGAACAGGCTGAAAGCCCAGGAAATCGTGGCGCCGGCGAGGAAAAAACCGGCAATGTTCGACAAGCCGAACCAGCCGCAGAATTTGCGCGTCGCCCAAAGACTGGCGGCGAGATCCGAGCCGACCGAGAACAGCGACCAGCCGAGGCGCAGCGGGATCAGGGCGCCCCCGCCGCGCGGCATGTGAAAGGTGCAGGCGACGACCGTCAGGGCGATGGAGAGCGCGGCGAGAGTGGCGGCGAGACGGTTCGACGCCACCGGCGGCTTTGCCGTGGCGACCTCGGCCTCCGGCGGCGCGAACAGAAGCGCGCGCTGATCCGGCGTCAGCGCGATGTCATCGCGCCGAGCGGGGCCTTGCGGAGGGAGGGCCGCCGGCGCTGACACGCCGCGCCGCCCGAAGGATGCGGTCTTGGTCATGGCCGCACAATGCAGCGTGAAGCTTTCCAAAAACTTGCCGCGAAAATTCAACACCCGCCGTTGATCCGGCTTTCACGAAGAAAATACTTCACCGCCGCAATCGAAAGGACACCGGCCGATGGTGGGCGCAGCCCGATAAGACGTGCTCGGTCGTCTCACCGTGGACTGAGCCTCAGCTTGTCATTGTCACGCGGTCGGCCCTCGCTCGCGCCGCTTCTTGGCCTCGGCGACCGCCTCGGTCAGTTCCATCAGGCCGTCATAGGCTTTGCGTCCTTCCTCCGTCCGCAGCATCTCCTTTTCGAAATGCCGGGCGAGCACGGCAAGCGCGTCGGCGAGCCGGCCGATTTGGCGGCCGTAGCTGCCGAAATCGCTCAGCAGGTCCTCCTCGACCTTGGGATTTCCGGAACGGCCGAGGTTGATGTTGACGAGGCCGAACTGGCTGCCGACCGGGCTGTTCCACCAGGTCATCGGGTTGATGCTTTGAACGACGTCGCCGGAAAGCGGCAGTTTGAAAGTCGGCATGGCGTACTCCTCGAAATGGCGTCCGGTCGTGACTTCCTCCCCTTGGTGGGAGGGACGGGGAGGGAAACCGCGCTCTCCGTTCCACGTGGACGGAAGCCCGCGTAAGATTCCGCCTTCCCTTTTTTTTGCCCCACACTATGTTCGCGCGCCGAAACGCCATTGCAAGGACAAGAAATGGGCTTCCTCGCCGACGCGCTCTCCCGGGTCAAACCTTCCGCGACCATCGCCGTCACCCAGAAGGCGCGGGAATTGCGGGCGCAGGGGCGCGAGATCATCAGCCTTTCGGTGGGCGAGCCGGATTTCGACACGCCGGACAACATCAAGGCGGCGGCGATCGAGGCCATCCGGCGCGGCGAGACCAAATATGGCCCGGTGGCCGGG
>JAKANG010000166.1 GCA_021812505.1 Pseudomonadota bacterium | reverse complement strand
GCCGGCATGTGCGCCGGCATGGACGTCGTGTCCGAGGGCGAATTGCGCCGGGCGCAGGCGGCGAAAATTCCCGGCGAACGCGTCACTTTTTCGGGCGTCGGCAAGACCGACCGCGAGATCGCGCTGGCGCTCGACTACGGCATCCTCTGTTTTAATGTCGAATCCGAGCCCGAGCTGGAGCGCATCGCCCAGATCGCCTCGGCGCGTGGCCAGACCGCCAAGATCGCGATTCGCGTCAATCCGGATGTGGATGCGAAGACCCACGCCAAAATCTCGACCGGAAAATCGGAAAATAAGTTCGGCATCCCCATTTCCGTCGCCCGCGAGGTTTACACTCGGGCCGCGAAACTTCCCGGAATCGACGTCGCCGGCGTCGACATGCATATCGGCTCGCAGATCACCGATCTCGCGCCCTTCGACAACGCCTTCGCGCTGCTGGCGGATTTCGTGCGGCAATTGCGCGCCGACGGCCATTCCCTCCATCACGTCGATCTCGGCGGGGGCTTAGGGATTCCCTATTCCGAGCGGGACGACCCGGCGAGCTACCATCCCCAGCTTTATGCCGAAATCGTGCGCCGCCATATCAAGCCATTGGAAACAAAGCTGATCTTCGAGCCGGGGCGCCTGATCGTCGGCAACGCGGGAATCCTGGTGACCCGCGTGATCTATGTGAAACATGGCGCGGCGAAAAATTTCATCGTCGTCGACGCCGCGATGAACGATCTTGTCCGCCCGACGCTTTATGAAGCGCATCATGACATTTTCCCTGTCGTCGCGCCGGGCGAAGGCGCGAAGCGCATCACGGCCGATCTCGTCGGCCCGGTTTGCGAAACCGGGGATTTCCTCGCCCGCAGCCGCGATCTGCCGGAGCCCAGGCCCGGCGACCTGCTGGCGGTGATGTCGGCGGGCGCCTATGGCGCGGTCCAGGCCGGCACCTATAATTCGCGCCTGCTCGTTCCCGAAATCCTCGTCGATGGCGAAAAGCGCGCGGTGATCCGGCCGCGCGGCGATTACGAGAGTTTGATCGGGCTCGACAAAGTTCCGCCCTGGTTGACATGAAGCCTCCCTTCGGCGCGAAATCTCATCGGGTCAATCGAGGCGCCGGCGCGTGAAGGACGTTTTACTGGCTTTCCGGAATGCAATCCGCGCCGGCGTCGCGGCTTGGCGCGAGACGCGGCCGCGCCGCCTGGCGTTTTTGGCCTGGGGCGCGCTGGCCTTCGAGCGGCTTGCCCGCGCCTTGCTCCCTGCCGCGCTCGTCATCGCCTTTTTCGTCGCCCTGAGTTGGACCGGACTCTGGCTTGGCGCGCCGTCTCTGGCGCGCATTCTCGGCGTTTCGGCGCTGGCGGCCGCTCTCGCCACAGCGCTTTATCGTCTGCGCGGCTTGTCCTGGCCGGGCGCGGGGGAGGCGCGCGACGCGCTGGACGCCGGCGACCCGGCCGCGCCGGCCGCGGCTCTCGCCGACCATCTGGCCAATGACGGCGACCCGCGCACGGCGTCGCTGTGGCGGCTTCATCAGCGCCGCGCGGCCCGGAGCGCCGCCCGGCTGCGGCCGATCGCGCCCGCGCCCCGCCTGTGGCGGGAAGATCCCTACGCCTTGGGCGCCCTGGCTGTTATCTCTTTGTTGGTCATGGGTTTCATCGCCGGGCCGGAGAAATACGCGCGGCTCGCCGCCGCCTTCGACTGGCGGCTTCAGGCGGAAGCGAGCGCGCCCTCGCGCATCGACGCCTGGATCGATCCGCCGCCCTACACGGGACGCCCGCCCATCGTCCTGCCGCTGAAGGACAACGCCGCGATTTCCGCCCCGGTCGGCTCGATCATTATCGTGCGCGCCGTCAACGCCGCAAATCTGCGCGTCGCCGTTCAAGGCCGCATAGCCGCCTTGAAGCCAGCGGCCAATCACGACGAAACATCAAAGGAGCGGCGCTTCCGGCTGCTCGGCGACGCACGCCTGAGGTTGGGGCTTGGCCAAAGCGAAATCGCGAGCCTGGCCCTGAGGGCGATTCCCGACCTGCCGCCGAAAATCACCCCGACCGCCGCGCCGAAGACCAATCTCCGTGGCTCGTTCGAGCTGCGCTACCGGATCGAGGACGATTATGGCGCCCATGACGCGGAAGCCACCGCCACGCCCCTGGCCACGGAAACCTCCGCGACGGCCCACCCTCTCGTGCGGCCGCCCGGCGGATCGCTCGAACTGCCGGCGGGACCCGGCGGATTGGGCGAGGGCGCGACCACGCTCGACTGGAGCGACAGCCCCTATGCCGGCGCCCAGGTCGACCTCACTCTCGCCGTTCACGACGACGCGGGCAATGAAGGCCGGGCCGTCATCAGCCATTATGTCCTTCCGGGCAAGGTTTTCACCAATCCGCTGGCGCTGGCGCTGGTCGAGCAAAGGCGAATTCTCGCCCTCGACGCCTGGCAGAAAGGCAACGTGCTCACGGCGATCGACGCGCTGATGCGGTCGCCGGAATATTTCACGCCCGATTTCGGCGTCTATCTCGGACTTCGCGTCGTCCATGACTCGCTGCGCCACGCCCGCAACGACGCCGACCTTGTGGCGGTGGTCGATCTGCTGTGGCAAATGGCCCTGCATATCGAGGAAGGCGGCGTTCCGCAGGCCGAGCGCGACCTCAAGGCGGCCGAGCAGGCCCTGCGCGACGCGCTGAAAAGCGGCGCCTCGAACGAGGAGATCGCGCGACTGACCGCGCGTTTGCAAAAGGCGCTCGACCGCTATTTCGCCGCAATGCAGGAAAGGGCCGCGAAACAGGGGCAGGCGCAAGATACGGGGCACGGCGACAACCGCCTGGTCACGCCGAAGGATTTCAAATCCATGCTCGACCGCATGGCGGAGGCGGCCCGCGAAGGCGACAAGGCCGCCGCCATGCGCATGCTCGACCGCATGGAGGACATGCTCGAAAACATGCGCAACGCGCGTCCATCGCAGGCCGCTGGCGCCCGCCGGACGCTACGCGACATCGACAGGATGATGCGCGAGCAGCAGAAGCTGCGCGATGACACTTTTTCGCAAGACCGCGCGAGCCGCAACGCATCCGAGGCCCCGCAGCCCGGCGGGCGGCCTTCCGGCGCACAACAGCAGAGCCAGGAGTCCCAGGGCCAGGAGTCCCAGGGCCAAGAGTCGCAGGGCCAGGAAGGACAGGGAACGTCGTCCCGGGACGAACTCGCGCAACGTCAGCAGCATTTGCGCGAAAAGCTCGACTCCCTGAAGCGACAGGCGGAAGCCGCCAAGGGCTCAAGCTCCGAGGGCTTGTCCGAGGCGGAGACCGCCATGAAACAGGCGGAAAACGCGCTGCGCAAAGGCGACGATGCCTCGGCCCTGAGCGCGCAAGCGCGCGCTCTCGACGGATTGCGCAAGGGCGCCGCCGAGGCGGCGGCCCAGGCCGAAGGGAACGGGCGGGACGGCGAGAAACGCCAGGGCGGGCGGGGCTACCAGGGCCGCGAGAGCCAGGGGTCGGTCGGCAACGCCGGCAGTCAGCAGGGCGCCGACCCCACGGCGACGCAAAGGGCGCGCAGAGTGCTAGAAGAATTGCGCCGGCGCCTCGCCGACCCCCGCCGCGCCCGCGAGGAGCTGGATTATCTCGAACGCCTGATCAGGCCCGACTGAGCCGGGCCGCGGCGGCCGTTCGCAATATGGGCGGATTTTCCAATTTACTTTCCGGCGCGGCCCTGTTTGCTGTCGCGCCATCGAGACCTTTGAGAAAGCGGCGTCTTCATGGTGAAACTGAACAAGATCTACACCAGGACCGGCGACGACGGCTCAACCGGCCTCGCCAGCGGCGAAAGACGCCCCAAATGCGACACGCGCGTCGAAGCCTATGGCGACGTCGACGAAGCCAATTCCGCTGTCGGTCTCGCGCGCCTGTCCACGGCCGCCATGCCCGAACTCGACGCCATGCTGGAACGCATACAGAACGACCTGTTCGATCTCGGCGCCGATCTGGCGACGCCGCCCTCCGAAAAACCGCTCGGCTATGAGCCCCTGCGCATTGCGCCGACGCAGGTCGTCCGGCTGGAGCAGGAGATCGACGCCTTGAACGCCCGCCTCGCTCCGCTTCGTTCTTTCGTCCTGCCCGGCGGCTCCGCCGCGGCCGCCGCCCTGCATCTCGCCCGCGCCGTCTGCCGCCGCGCCGAACGGCGGATGGTGGCGCTCGTCGCCTCGGGCGAAAGCGTCGGCGAACCCACCCTGCAGTTCATCAACCGCCTTTCGGATTTCCTTTTCGTCACCGCGCGGATCGCCAATAATGACGGCGCCGGCGACATCCTCTGGAAGCCGGGAAAGAACCGCTAGAATGGGCCGATCTTGGCCATAGTCATGACTGCGACGCCGTTGACTTGCTGCACTGCGGCGACTACCAGATGGTTCAATTGTCATCTTGCGCCTGGAGCCGGCCGGCGTCCCAACGCCTTGCTCCTTTTCAGGCGAAAGCGTAACGCCCGTTTCCGGCGCGGCCGGCTGCGGGCTGCCGGAGGCCGAAGCCGATGAAAATCCTCGTGCCCGTGAAGCGGGTAGTCGATTATAATGTGAAGATCAGGGTGAAGACGGACGGGTCTGGCGTTGAGCTCGCCAATGTCAAAATGTCGATGAACCCGTTCGACGAAATCGCCGTCGAAGAGGCGCTGCGGCTGAAGGAAGCCGGCAAGGCGACCGAGGTCATCGTCGTTTCCATCGGCCCGCAGCAGGCGACCGAGACCCTGCGCACCGGCCTCGCCATGGGCGCCGACCGCGGCGTGCTGGTCAAGACCGACGAGACCGTCGAGCCCCTGGCCGTCGCCAAAATCCTCAAGGCCGTCGCAGCAGAAGAACAGCCCGGCCTGATCATCCTCGGCAAGCAGGCGATCGACGACGATTCCAACCAGACCGGCCAGATGCTCGCCGCTTTGCTCGGCTGGGGCCAGGGCACCTTCGCCTCCAAGGTCGAACTGGCCGACGGCTCGGTGGACGTGACCCGCGAGGTCGATGGCGGTTTGCAGACCGTGACGCTCAAACTGCCGGCGGTGGTGACCACCGACCTGC
>JAKANG010000165.1 GCA_021812505.1 Pseudomonadota bacterium | reverse complement strand
ATGGCAAGGCCGATCGCCGGCTTGCCGTTGACCCGGAACATGGGCTGCGGCGGATCGGACAGGGCGCGGCGGACCTCGGCGATGTCGCGCAGCCGGATCAGGCGGCCGTTGGACGGGAAATTGACGTTGAGCAGGTCGTTTTCGGAATGGAAGGCGCCGGTGACGCGGATCGAGATCTTCTCGTCGCCGGTCTGGATCGCGCCTGCTGGAATCACCGCGTTCTGGGCCTGGATCGCGGCGACCAGCGCCGCGCGGTCGATGCCGAGCCCGGCGAGCTGCCGGGTCGAGAATTCGACATAGATCTGTTCGTCCTGCGCTCCGAGCAGCTCGATCTTGGAGACGTCGGGAACCTGTAGCAGCTTCGAGCGCACGTCCTCGACGTAATCGCGCAATTCGCGATGGCTGAAGCCGCTGTCGGCGGTGAAGCCATAGATCAGGCCATAGGTATCGCCGAAATCGTCATTGAAGCCGGGGCCGACGACGCCTTGCGGCAGCGTCCGCCGCATGTCGCCGATCTTCTTGCGCACCTGATACCAGATGTCCGGCACATCGCGGGGCGAAGTCGAGCCCTTGAGATTGACGAAGATCGTGGCTCGGCCGGGGGTCGTGTAGGAGCGCAGGAAATCGAGGCCCTTGGTTTCCTGCAACTTGCGCTCGAGGCGCTCGGTCACCTGGGTTAAGGTGTCATCGAGCGTCGCACCCGGCCAGGCCGCCTGCACCACCATGGTGCGGAAGGTGAAGGCGGGATCCTCGCTGCGCCCGAGCCGGAAATAGGCGCCCAGGCCCGCGATCACGATCGCGATCATCGCGAAGACGATGAAGGATCGGTGTTTCAGCGCCCAGTCGGAAAGATTGGGCCCGGTCATGACCGGGCTCCGAGCAGCCGGACCTTCTGGCCCGGATGGAGCGCCTGCACGCCGGCGGTGACGACGATCTCGCCGCCTTCGAGTCCGCCTGAAAGCACGACGGTTCCAGGGTCGTAGCGCAGAACCTCGACCGGCTTCAGCGCTACCGTCATGCTCGCCGGATCAACCACCCAGACCGCGGGGCTGTTGCCTGAGGCCGTCAAGGCGCTGGCGGGAATCGAGACGCCATGGCCGTGATCGACATCCATCCTGCCCGAGACGGTCGCGCCGAGGCGCATCGCCGGCGGCGGGTCATTGACCGCGACCCGGACCTTGAAGGTTCGCGTGACCGGATCGGCCTGCGGATCGACCTGCCGCACGCGGCCCTTGGCGGTGACGGAGGGGTCGTCGGTCAAAGCGATGATCACGTCGGCGTCAGGCGGCGCCGTGCGCAGCACCTGGGCCGGCACGTCAAACACAGCGTCCCAGCCGGAGTCGCGGGCGACAATGAAGACCGGCTGACCGGCCTGCACGACTTCGCCTGATTCCACCGCGCGGCGGGTGATCGTGCCGATCACGCCGGCCTTGAGCTCGGTGTAGGCGACGCGATCCTCGGCGATCTCGACCTGGGCCTCGGCGTCGTCCACCGCCGCCTGCGCCGAGCGCATGGTCTGCTGGGCCTGTTCAAAATTGGCCTGCGTCGTCCAGCCCTGCCGCAGCAGCGTCTGCTGCCGGTCGAAGGTGTTGGAATCCTGCTCGAGCCGCCCCTCGGCCGCAGAAAGCGCGGCGCGCGCGGAACGCAGCGCGTTCAACTCGTTCTGCGGATCGAGCCGCGCGACCACCTCGTCCGGCGTCACCTTGTCGCCGGCGTCGACCGAACGCTCGATGATCCGGCCTCCGATGCGGAAAGCCAGCGTGACTTCCTTTTCGGCCTGAATCTGCCCGGTCAGGACGATGGACTGGCCGAGGCCCGCCTTTTCGACCACCGTCACACGGACCGGACGCGGCGGCGGCGCTTCCTCGGCGGTCTCGCGCTTGCAGCCTGACAGAAGGAGGACGAGCGCCGGCGCCGCGGCGATGACTAGGCGGGACAGGCGCCGATTGTGGTGGAAAGAGCCGGAAGAGAACAAGATTCGAACCCCAATTTGGCGTTCCGGGCGCAGAGCCCGGAACCAATCAAAAGGACGAGCAACAGAATAATCAGAACGAGCCCACGAGGGAGCCAAACGCGATCACGACGACCAAAGCGATGATGGCGCCAAGAATGCCCACCATGAAGATGTCTTTATAGCTTTCCCCATGGGTCGAGCCGCAGACGGACAGCAGCGTCACCACCGCGCCATTGTGGGGCAGGCTGTCGAGCGTGCCGGACCCGATGACCGCGACGCGATGAAGCAGCGCCGGATCCATGCCGATCTGCGCGGCGCGCTCCAGATAGGTCGCGCCAAGCGCGTCGAGCGCGATGGTCAGGCCGCCGGACGCGGAACCCGTGAGCGCGGCGAGCGTGTTGGTCGCCACCGCCAGCGACACCAGCGGCCCGCCGCCAATGCCGAGCACAGCGTCGCGCACCATGGCGAAGGCGGGCAGCGCCGCGACCACCGCGCCGAAGCCGACGAGGCTCGCGACGCTGATCGCCGGCAAAGCCGAGGCGTTGACGCCGGCGTCCATGGTGGCGCGCAGATCCGGCAGGCGGCGGCCGTTGAGCGCCAACACCGTCAGGATCGCCAGCGTCAGCGCGGTGAGCACCGACCAGACGCCCGTGACGGCGGAGGGAGAAACGCCGCCCCATTCGGGCTCTGACAGGAATCTGAGGTCGAGGCGCGGCAGGACGATCAGCGACAGGACGACATTGACGAGAATGACCACGACGATCGGCGCGGCGGCCGACCAGAACGGCGGCTTGCCGGCGCAGGCCGCGCCATGGCGGATTTCCGCGGGGTCGAATTCATGCGAGGCGGTCGCGCGCTCGCGCAGGGTCTCATCATCGCCAAGATCGTTAGCCGAGCGCAAGGCGAGATCGTCGCCAAAACCCTCGCCGCGCGCATGGGCCGCCTGTTCCTCGCGCGCCAGCCACCACAGGCCGAAGCCGAGCATGATGACGGAGGCGAGCACGCCGAGGCCCGGCGCTGCAAAAGGCGTCGTGCCGAAGAAGGGCATGGGAATGGTGTTCTGGATCGACGGCGTGCCCGGCATGGCCGACATCGTGAAGGTCGAAGTGCCGAGCATGATCGCCGCCGGCATAAGCCGGCGCGGGATGCCCGCCGAGCGGAACAGGCCTTGCGCCATGGGCGCGATGACGAAAAAGGCGACAAACAGGCTGACGCCCCCGTACGTGACGACCGCGCCGCCGAGCACTACCGCGAGGATCGCTCGTTTGGTTCCCAGCTTTTCGGTCATGTAATCGGCGATGGCCGAGACCGAGCCGGTGTCCTCCATCAGTTTGCCGAACAAGGCGCCGAGCAGGAAAAGCGGGAAGAACTGCGCCAGGAAGCCCGCGGCGCTGCGCATGAAGGTCTGTGTCCAATGGGCGAGTAGCGGCTCGCGCGAGAAGAAGGCGGCGACGATCGCCGCGATCGGCGCCAGCAGCAGCACGCTCCAGCCCCGGAAGGCCAGCCAGATCAGCAGGCCAAGGCCGACCAGAACGCCGAGAAGGCCGACGAGTTCGCTTCCGCTCATGTTCAGCTCCCGCTACGGTTCAGCACTCCTCGAGGAGAACGTCGAGATCGGCGGTGGATTTCTTGCCAAGATCGTCGCCATGTTCGCGCAGGAAAAGATCGGCCGCCTTGCGACCCTCCTCCTTGAGCATCAGCAAGAACGGCCCTTCGGCGTTCAGCTTGGATGAGGCGCCGAATTCCGCGAGCTTGTCGGTCAGGATGCGATGGGTGCGCATTTCCGCCCAGCGGCGGCCTTCGCCCGCGCCCGGATCGGCGGCCTGACGCAAAAGCGCGATCATCCGCAATTCCTTCATCAACGGGGCGTTGAAGGAAATCTCGTTGAGCCGGTCCAGGATCTCGCTTGCCGAACGCGGGGTTTCGCGGCGCTCGCGCGGGTTGATCTGGACCAGGATCACGTCATGGGCCTCGCTTTCGCGCACCAGCGGCGAGATCGTGGGATTGCCGGCATAGCCGCCGTCCCAATAGGGTTCGCCATCGATCTCAATCGCCTGGAACAGTGTCGGCAGGCAGGCCGAAGCGAGCAGAACCTCGGGCGTGATCTCCTTGTTGCGGAAGATGCGGCCGCGCCCCGTGTGGACATTGGTCGCGGTGATGAACAGCTTGATGTCCGCCTCGTTGAGATGGGCGAAATCGATGTTGCCCTCGAGGATCGAGCGGATGGGGTTGTGCCCGAAGGGATTGAGATTATAGGGTGAGACCAGCCGGCTCATCAGATCCATCATGATATAGCCGGGCGAGGAGTCGAGCGACCAGCGGTTCAGCAGCCGGTCGAGCGGCGAACGCTGGATCGGGCTGAATCGGGCGGCTTCCGCGACCTGCTCCCAATAGGCGTCGAGCGCCTCGCGGGCGCCGATCGCGCCGCCCTGCATATAGCCGCTGACCAGAACGGCGGCGTTCATCGCGCCAGCCGATGTGCCGGAAATGGCCTCGATCTTCAGCCAGGACTCTTCGAGCAGGCGGTCGAGCACGCCCCAGGTGAAGGCGCCGTGTGAGCCGCCGCCCTGAAGCGCCAGGTCGATCATCACGGTTTCGCGCATCTGGTCCGCTGCCTCCGCCGATCGTTCCGCCATCGCCGCCTCGTCCGCAATAGCGCCGGCCAACCTCGGGCCGACGAAGACCAAAGCCGCCGACTCTGCGCAGCCGCGAACTGCTCATTTTGCAGCGCGTCATAGCTTGGCATTTGTCGCAAGCGCGGCGGCTCTCGTCAACCTGAAAGGCAATGACCGAACGCGACGCGCGCAGCCGCGATGCGCACGGCTTCCTTGCGGTCGCGATGACCGAAGAAGAGACTGGCGACCGTCTCTCGAAGCAGGCCTATCTGCCGAGAAAGATCCGGATTGCTTTTTCGACCTTCTGGCGCTCGTCGGGGGTCAGCTTGTGGGCCTCGCCGTCGAGCCAGGAATCGTTCAACCCCGCAGACGCCGCAAGGATGGCCCATTTTGCGCCCTCGATGCGGTCCTGTTTCAGCCCGCGTCCTGCGAAATACATGCGGGCGACGCGGTTCTCCGCTATGGGGTTGTTGCGATTGGCCGCGCGCAAGAGC
>JAKANG010000164.1 GCA_021812505.1 Pseudomonadota bacterium | reverse complement strand
TGAAATCGACCTGGACGGCGCGCCCCTGCGGGTGACATGCAGCTTCGGCGTCGCCGTCGCCGAGCCGGGGGCGACGATCGACGAGGTCCTGCGCCGCGCCGACGCCGCGCTCTACGCCGCCAAGCGGGACGGTCGCGATCGTGTCGCGGTTTACCGTGCGGAAATGTCCCTTCCCGATTCTCTCCCCGCCAGCGTCATCCGCCGCGCCGGCGACCGAACCGAGGGCCCGCGGCGTCAAGCCGCCGGCGGACAGTTCTTGCATGCGGCGTTCAACTGGCCTTGCCCGGGCGCAAGCGAATCATTTTGAGGTCGTCGCCGCGGATGAAGGTCTCGTCGATCACCTCCAGACCCGCCGCGTCGAAATGGTTCTCGGTCGTCGGCGTGTAGGTCGCAGCGAATGTCCCTTGCAGCCACGCCGACATCAGTCGTTGGCGGGCGCGCGCCAGCGGACGCGGCGACAGGCGGTAATCGACGATCCTAATTTCGCCGTCGGGCTTGCACACCCGCCGCAGTTCGGACAAAGCCGCCGCCTGTTCGTGATCCTCGATACAGGCGAAGACGAAAGTAGCGACAATGGCGTCGAACCTGTGGTCGGGCCAGTCGAGCCGGGTGAGGTCGCAGCGACGCAATTCGACCAGAAGTCCGAGATTTTCCGCCCGCGCCCGCGCCCGCGCCAGCATGGCGGCGCTGGCGTCGCAGCCGGAAACCTTGACGCCGTCGGGAAAGGCGACAAAATTGCGCCCTGTTCCGCAACCGGCGTCGAGGATCTCGCCGCCGAGGCCCTCGAAGATGCGGCGCCTCAGGCCGCGCTTCCAAACGATCTCATAGGGCGCGTCGAGAACGTCGTAAATTGCGGCAATGCGTTCATAGGTCTGGCGGGCGTTCAGGCTTCCAGCTTGTATAGTCTGGGACATTGGCGCTTCCTGCGTCGTCGAGGGACCGCGCCTGCCTATGGAAATCCGGTGACAGGACGATGAAGCTCTGATTTTTTCACGCCATGACCTTCAATCTCGCCCGCGCTTGCCTCACCGACAATGCCCGCCGCCGCGCGGAGAAGACGGCCATGATCCTCACCGACGGAGCGGTCGAGACGCGGCTGACCTACCAGGAATTTGACCTCGCCGTGCGCCGCCTTGCCGCCGGCCTGTCGTCGCTCGGTCTTTCGCCCAGCGCGCGGGTCATGATCCGCCGCAGCAACGACTTGTCCTACGTCCTGAGCTTTTTCGCGCTGATCGCCGCCGGGCTGGTCGCTCTGCCCTCCTCCGCGCTGCTCACGCAGGAGGAAGCCGATTTCCTCGCCGCCGATTCGGGCGCGGAGGCCGCGATCTGCTCCGGCGGCCTGACCGTCCACGGGACCCAGCTCATCGATGACGCCGAGCTCGGCCGCCTCGCGGCCTTTCCGCCGCGCGCCTTTGCCGACACGGCGTCGGACGATCCCGCCTTTTTGATCTACACGTCGGGAACCTCCGACCGGCCGAAGGGCGTGCTGCACGCCCAGCGCGTGTGTCTCGGCCGGGCGCCGATGCTCGACCATTGGCTCGGCCTGCGCGACTCAGACATCATGCTGCATGCGGGCGCGATCAACTGGACCTTCACGCTCGGCGTCGGCCTGATGGACCCTTTCGCAAGGGGCGCCAGCGCCGTGCTGTATAATGGGCTCGCCGACGCGAGCGTCTGGCCGCGGCTCATCGCGCGACATGGCGCGACGATTTTCGCCGCCGTGCCCGGCGTCTATCGCCAGATGCTGCGCGAGCCGTCCTGCACGGCGGAGAATCTGGCGAGCCTGCGGCATGGCGTCGCGGCGGGCGAGGCGCTGGCGCCCGCCCTTCTCGCGCGATGGCGGGAAAGGACGGGCAAGCCGCTCTATGAGGCGCTCGGGATGAGCGAGATTTCGACCTATATTTCGAGCGGCCCGACGATCCCGACCCGCCCCGGCTCGCCCGGCAAGCCCCAGCCGGGCCGGCGCGTCGCCATCCTGCCGATCCAGGGCGGCGAGGAGCCGCTCGCCGCAGGCCAGAGCGGGCTGATCGCCGTTCATCGATCCGATCCCGGCCTGATGCTCTCCTACTGGCGCCGGCCGGAGGCCGAGCGCGAGGTTTTTCGCGGCGAATGGTTCACGGGCGGCGATGTCGCGGAATTCGACGCCGACGGCTATGTCTGGCTGCACGGCCGCGCCGACGATCTGATGAACGCTTCGGGCTATCGCGTCTCGCCGGCCGAGGTCGAAGCCATTCTGAGCCATGCGCCGGGCGTGGCCGATGTCGCGGTCGCCGAGCGCAAGGTCCGCGAGGATGTCTCCGTCATCTGCGCCTATGTCGTCCCGGCGCCGGGCGCGGCGCAAGACGAGGCCGCGCTCCAGCGCCATTGCGCCGAACATCTCGCCGCGTACAAGACCCCGAAAAGATATGTTTTTATCGCCGAATTGCCGCGCACGAAAAACGGCAAGATCGCCCGACGGCTCCTGCCCGAGGTGTGGACTCCGGCCTAGCCTTTCGCTTTGGCCCGCATCCGTGGCATAGTCCGGCGCGATGCAAGCCGAATCGCAGCGCCAGTCTTGGCTCAGATTCCTCAAAGACCCCAAGCTCGCGCTGATGCTGGCGCTGGGCTTTTCTTCCGGCCTGCCCTTCCTGCTGGTTTTTTCCACCCAGTCGGCCTGGCTGCGCGAGGCCGGGGTCTCCAAGCAGCATATCGGGCTGATGAGCTGGGTCGCTCTGGCCTATTCGTTCAAATTCCTTTGGGCTCCCCTGCTCGACCGCTATGACGCCCCCGGCCTCGGGCGGATTCTGGGGCGCCGGCGCGGCTGGATGGCGCTGACCCAGGTCGGCGTCGCCCTGTGCCTCGTCGCTCTGGCTTTCGGCGACCCGGCGCATCGCCTGGCCTGGACCATTGTTTTCGCCTTCTGCCTCGGCTTTTCCTCGGCGACACAGGACATCATGATCGACGGCTGGCGCATCGCCGTCGCCCCCCCGGAAGACCAGGGCGAAATGTCGGCGGCGAGCCAGATCGGCTATAAATTCGCCATTCTCTGCGCCGGCGCCGGCGCGCTCTATCTCGCGCAATTCGTGAGCTGGCGCGCAGCCTATCTGGCCATGGCCTGCCTGATGCTCGTGGGCCTTTCCGCGAGCCTGCTGGCGCCGGAGCCCGCCGCCCATATCGTCACCGGGCCGGAACGCCACATCAATGTCTTCGCCGCCTATCGTGATCCGCTGAAGGATTTTTTTCGCCGCAACGGTCGCTTCGCCCTGCTGTTCCTCGCCCTGCTCTCGATCTACCGCCTGCCGGATTTCCTGTCCGGGGTCATGGCCAATCCGCTCTATATCGACCTCGGCTTCACCAAGGCCGACATCGCCAATGTGACCAAGCTTTTCGGCTTCTGGGTCGGGCTTGGCGGCATTTTCGCCGGCGGCGTGGCGGTGACGCGGCTCGGTCTGATGCCCTCGCTGCTAATTGGCGGGATCGCCGCCAGCGCCTCGCATCTGGCGCTTGCCGCGCTCGCCGCGCGCGGGGCCGACATTCGCATGCTCACGCTGTCCGTCTGCGTCGAGAATTTCGCCGGCGGCTTCGCCGGCACCGCCTTGATTGCTTTCATGTCCTCGCTGACCTCGCCGCTTTACGCCGCCGCGCAATATGCGCTTCTGTCGTCGCTCTATGCTTTGCCCGGCAAATTGCTCGGCGGCCTGTCGGGCTATGCGGTGGCGGCGGTCGGCTATCCCGCCTTTTTTGTCGCCACCTCCTGCATCGGCATTCCGGTCGCGGCGATCTGCCTCGCGGTCTGGCGGGTCCAGGCGCGGCAGACCGCTGCGGCGTGCCAGCCCGAAATCGCCTGAACAATCAAAATCAAGGGAATGCGCCCATGAACGAGTTGCTTCCAAACATCCTGACCGTATCGACAAGGCCCTTTCCCGATCAGCGCCCTGGCACCTCGGGCCTGCGCAAGAAGACCAAGGTCTTCCAGCAGCCCCATTATCTGGCCAATTTCGTGCAGTCGATCTTCGCTTCGCTCGAAGGTTTTGAGGGCAAGACTTTGGTCGTCGGCGGCGACGGCCGGTTTTTCAACCGCGAAGCGATCCAGATCGTGATCCGGATGGCGGCGGCCAACGGTTTTGGCAAAATCCTGGTCGGGCGCGGCGGCATTCTTTCGACGCCCGCCGCTTCCGCCGTCATCCGCGCCGAAAAGGCGTTCGGCGGCATTGTCCTCTCCGCCAGCCACAATCCCGGCGGGCCGGACGCCGATTTCGGCATCAAATACAATATTTCCAACGGCGGGCCGGCGCCGGAAAAGATCACCGAGGCGATCTTCGCCCATAGCAGGACCATTCAAAGCTATAAAATCGCCGAGGCGCCGGACGTCGATCTCGATACGCTCGGCGAAACCCGGGTCGGCGGGGCGCAAGTGCGGGTCATCGACCCGGTCGCGGTCTATCTTGAGCTGATGGAAAGCCTGTTCGACTTTCCCGCCATTGCGCGGATGTTTCATGACGGATTCAGAATGACCTTCGACGCGATGAGCGCGGTCACCGGGCCCTACGCCAAGGCGATCTTCGAAGACGCGCTCGGGGCGGCCAAGGGCAGCGTGCTGAACGGCGAGCCCTTGCCCGATTTCGGCCATCACCATCCCGACCCCAATCTGGTCCACGCCAGACACCTTTACGACCTTGCGATGTCCGACGCGGCGCCCGACCTCTGCGCGGCCTCGGACGGCGACGGCGACCGCAATCTGATCATCGGGCGCGGCCAGTTCGTCACGCCTTCGGATTCGTTGGCGATCCTCGCCGCCAACGCCCATCTGGCGCCGGGTTACAAAAACGGCATCGCCGGCGTGGCGCGCTCCATGCCGACCAGCCGAGCCGCCGACCGGGTCGCGGAAAAGCTCAGGATCGGCATGTATGAGACGCCGACGGGGTGGAAATTCTTCGGCAATCTGCTCGACGCTGGAAAAGTCACGATCTGCGGCGAAGAGAGCGCCGGCGCCGGCTCCAATCATGTGCGCGAGAAGGACGGCCTGTGGGCCGTGCTGATGTGGCTGAACATTTTGGCCGCCCGCAAGCAGAGCGTGAAGGAGATCGTGCGCGC
>JAKANG010000163.1 GCA_021812505.1 Pseudomonadota bacterium | reverse complement strand
AAGGCGCAACTGGCCAACGCCCAGGCGCGGGTCGCGATCCAGAAGCTGCACGACCAGATCGAGGACCAGCGCTCCGCCGGCAAGAACCTGGCCGACGCGGCGAAAGCCGTCGGGCTGACGCCGCAGACTTACGTGACCGACGCCTCAGGCGCCGGAAAAGGGGAAGCCGGCCAGCCCGGCGCGCGCATCTCGGCCCTCGCCGGCGATCAAGACCTGCTCAAGGCGATTTTCGCCTCCGACGTCGGCGTGGACAATGACGCGGTCTCGCGCCGGGACGGTGGCTATGACTGGTTCGAGATCAATTCCGTCCAGCCCTCGCGCCAGTTGCCGCTCGACGAGGTCCGGACGCAGATTCTCAAGGCGATGCGCGACAACGATGCGCAGAAGCAGGTCGCGGCCAAGGCCAATGAACTGGCGCGCCAGATCGACGCCGGCCAGGACCCGGACAAGCTCGCCGCCGCCAATGGCGTCGCCCTGTTCCACAGCCCGCCGATCAAGCGCTCCGGCGCGCCAGGCCTGTCGCCCGCCGCCGTCGAGCAGATTTTCGGCGCGCCGGTCGGCAGCGCCGGCGTCGCTCTGACCGACAACGGCGGCCGCGTCGTGTTCAAGGTGGCCGGCGCCACGACGCCCCCGCTCGACATGAAGAACCCCGCCATGGCCGCGATCGCGCCGCAGCTCGAATCGGCGCTCGGCGAAGACGTCTTCAGCCAATATGTTTCCGGATTGCAGACGCAACTGGGCCTGCATCTGAACCAGGCCGCCTATGCCGCGGTCATCGGACAGGAATAGGGGCTCATCCATGTTCACGCCTGAATTCGACGCTTTCGCCGCGCGTTACGAGGCCGGCGAGCCGTCGCTGATCAGCCTGACCCTGGTCGCAGATCTCGAAACCCCCGTCTCGGCCTTTCTCAAATTGTCGCACGGCCGCAATGGCGACGTTTTCCTGCTCGAATCGGTGGAAGGCGGCGCGACGCGCGGCCGTTATTCGATGATCGGCCTCGATCCCGACGTGGTCTTCCGGGTGCGCGACGGCAAGGCCGAGATCAATCGCGCGGCGCGTCACGACCGCGATAAATTCGCGCCCTGCGAGGGCAAGCCGCTCGACGCCCTGCGCGCTCTTCTGGACGAATCGTCCATTCCCGCCGTCGCCGGCATGCCGCCGATGGCGGCGGGCGTGTTCGGCTATCTCGGCTATGACATGGTGCGCGAGATGGAGCGTCTCGCGCCACCCAAGCCAGATCCGATCGGCACGCCAGACGCGCTTCTGGTGCGCCCGACCCTGATGGCCGTGTTCGATTCGGTGCGAGACGAAATCTGGCTGGTGACGCCGGTGCGCCCCCAGGCCCATATCGCCGCCCGCGCGGCCTATGAGGCGGCGCTCGCCCGCCTCGACGGCGCGGTGGCCGCGCTCGAAGGCCCGCTGCGGCATGACGGCCAATATGACGACGCGCTCCTGCTCCAGGCGCACGAGCCCGTCTCCAACACCGGCGAAGCGCGATACAAGCGCATGGTCGAGGCGGCCAAGTCCTATATCCGCGCCGGCGACATTTTCCAGGTCGTGCTGTCGCAGCGGTTCACCTCGCCGTTCCAGCTGCCGGCCTTTTCGCTCTATCGCGCGCTGCGCCGCGTCAATCCGGCGCCCTTCCTGTGCTATCTCGATTTCGCCGATTTCCAGATCGTCTGCTCCAGCCCGGAAATCCTGGTCCGCGTGCGCGACGGCAAGGTCACGATCCGCCCGATCGCCGGCACCCGCTGGCGCGGCGCGACCCGCGAGGAGGACGAGGCGCTGGAGCGCGAACTGCTCGCCGACGAGAAGGAGCGCGCCGAACATCTGATGCTGCTCGACCTGGGGCGCAACGATGTCGGCCGCGTCGCCGAAATCGGCACGGTGCGCGTCACCGAGCAATTCGTCATCGAGCGTTACAGCCATGTCATGCACATCGTCTCCAATGTCGAAGGCAGGCTCGACCCCAACCACGACCTGATCGACGCCTTGTCCGCCGGTTTTCCCGCGGGCACGGTCTCGGGCGCGCCAAAAGTGCGCGCCATGGAGATCATCGATGAACTCGAAGTGGACAAGCGCGGCATCTATGGCGGCTGCATCGGCTATTTCGGCGCCTCGGGCGAGATGGACACCTGCATCGTGCTGCGCACCTCCGTCGTGAAGAACGGCCAGATGCACGTTCAGGCGGGCGCCGGAATCGTCTATGATTCCGACCCGGCGAACGAACAGCGCGAATGCGTGAACAAATCCCGCGCCCTGTTCCGCGCCGCGGAGGAAGCCTTGCGCTTCGCGTCCTCGGCGAGACGGGGACAGTAAGGCGCCCCCGCTCGCTTCAACACTTGATCGGAAACGCATTGACCTTCGAAAACGCCAGCCCGCCGCTGGCGCGCGCCCTTGCCGAGCAAGGTTTCGGCGCGCCGACCCTCGTCCAGGCCGCCGTGCTCAAGCCGGAAACGCAAGGGCGCGACATTCTGGTTTCGGCCCAGACCGGCTCCGGCAAGACCGTGGCCTTCGGCCTCGCCATGGCGTCCGACATTCTCGGCGCCGGCGAAAAGGCTCCCGACGGAGGCGCGCCGCTCGGCCTCGTCATCGCGCCGACCCGCGAACTGGCGCTCCAGGTAGCTCAGGAATTGCGCTGGCTCTACGCCCAGACCGGCGCGCGGATCGTCGCCTGCGTCGGCGGCATGAGTCCCCATGTCGAGCGCCGCGCGCTTGCAGCCGGCGCGCACATCGTCGTCGGCACGCCGGGCCGGCTGCGCGACCATCTCGAACGCCGCGCCCTCGACCTGTCGCGCCTTGCGGCGGTCGCGCTCGACGAGGCCGACGAGATGCTCGACATGGGCTTTCGCGAGGACCTCGAATTCATCCTCGACGCGACGCCGCAAGACCGCCGGACCCTGCTCTTTTCCGCGACCATGCCCAAGCAAATCGTCGCGCTGGCGAAAAAGTACCAGCGCAACGCTCTCCGCATCGAGGCGAAAGGCGCGGAATCCGGCCATGCCGACATCGACTACCGCGCGGTGCGGGTCGATCCGCGCGAGAGCGAAAAGGCCGTCATCAACCTGCTGCGCTATTTCGACTCGCCCACGGCGATCGTCTTCTGCAACACCCGCGAAGCCTCGCGCCACTTGCAGGCCATGCTGCAGGAGCGCGGCTTTTCCGCCGCTTTGCTGTCCGGCGAACTCGGCCAGCACGAGCGAAATCTCTCGATCCAGGCCCTGCGCGACGGCCGCGCAAGGGTCTGCGTCGCCACCGATGTCGCGGCGCGCGGCCTCGACCTGCCCAGCGTCGGGCTGGTGATCCACGCCGACCTGCCGCACGACGCCGAAGCTTTGCAGCATCGCTCGGGCCGCACCGGCCGCGCCGGGCGAAAAGGCGTGAGCGTATTGCTCATCCCGCCCAAGGCGCGCCGTCGCGCCGAAAGCCTTTTCGCCGCGGCCAGGGTCGTCCCCGACTGGCAGGCGCCGCCAAGCGCGGAGGACATCCGCAAGCTCGACCGCGAGCGCATGACCCGCGATGAAGTCTTTTCCGGCGAACCCGGCGAGGAGGACAGCGAGATCGCCGCCGCCCTGCTCGCCGAACTGGGTCCGGAAAAATGCGCCCAGGCGCTGGCCCGGCTGTTGCGCGCCCGGCTGCCCGAAGCCGAGGAAGTCTCCGACCCCGGCGCGGCCTCCGATTTTTCTCCCGCCGCCAAGCCAAAGCGCGAAGGGCGCCAGCCCCTGGCGGGCGGGGTGTGGTTCCGGCTCGACATCGGCCGCGAGCGCAACGCCGACCCCAAATGGATGCTGCCGATGCTGTGCCGCAAGGGCGGCGTGACCCGCGCCGACATCGGCGCGATCCGCATTTTTCCCAAGGACAGCAAGGTCGAGATCGCCGCCTCCGTCGCCGAGGCCTTTTTGCAGAACATGCGCAAGCCGGGCGGCGATGCGATCCGGGTCGAGCGGGCCGCATCGCCGGGGGAAGGCGACGGCCCGAAGGAGCGCAAGCCCCGCAAGCCCAAAAGAAAGGGATAGGGATCAAAATCCGAACTTCGAGCCCTCGGGCGGACGACCGCGTTCGGCTCGAAGCAGTCGTCGGCGCGGAAGAAGGTGATGGTTTCAAATGGCCCCTCAAAGCAAACAGGCGGCGCCTAGGAAGCGCGATGACTCCGAGCGGCTCAACTGGTTATTCGTATTCGGAACCCAAACCGAAAAACCAACCGAAAAGCCAACCTATCGTTCCGAAAATAGGGCCAAGAATGAGCATGTTGATGACCATTCCGATTTCCATGGCCTGACCGGCGTCGGGCGCAGAGCTGAGCATGGCTCCCACAGCTGCCAATATCATCAATAGATTCGGTAGCGATAAGAGACAACACGATAATATGACTGCTGATTTGTACCAATATAAATTTTTGTCATTTCGATTCTTCGGCTTATGAGCAATATCATATAATAGAACATCCAGCCAGTTTCCGATAAGCATCGCCACAGTGATTGCCGCAAAATCAACTATAGTTGGAATTCTTATTTGATCTTGTGGATCGGTACCGAAAGGATTCACCGTGAAAATCATGTATATTAGCGCCACAGTGCCCGCAATAAGGCCCGGCAAAATGGCGATTGTCCCAACAAAAATTAATGGGATATCATACCAATGCAAATTGGATCGACTAATTGCGCCCCACTTCATCAACACGCTCCAGACACTTGATGTCCGATTAATCGACATTCGCCGAATTGAGGCTCTGACGCTCGGGCTGACGGCTACCCGCGGGCTTGGTCTGCTGCGCCTTCGGGCGCGGTCAGGGCGGCCAGCGCGAGGGTTGCGGCCACTAAAGTCATTTTCATTTTTGCTTCCTTCAGGCAGTCATAACCGGTCAGAGGTGGGTGATACAGTGGGCAAAAAACCTTGCCTGGTGGTTCGGGCCGCTGATTGACTTATCCTTGCCCTCCCGCCAACGGAATCCAGCCAACTTTTCCGTCGCCGGCGACTTTGGCGACGGTCCGGAGTCCGCCGTTCTGCGACATAGACGAGGAACTGTCGGCACAAATTAAAGAAGTCTTTTTCCGCAATTTAGAATTGTCACCATTGGGCGAAAA
>JAKANG010000162.1 GCA_021812505.1 Pseudomonadota bacterium | reverse complement strand
CCGCGCCGACAATGTTCGACAAAGCCGCGCCGCTGACCAGCGCCGCCGGGGCGCTGAGCGTCCCGTTGCGGCCGATGAACTCCCGGCGATCACCGGTCCAGTCGGATTGCCGCCCGCTGAGATCGACAAAGGCGATGCGCGCGCCGAAACCCGCGCTCCAGCGATTTTGGGCGAAGATCGCGCCCGAGCGGGAATCCGATGCGGTCGTCACGAAAGGCAGTCCGACCGAACGCGATGGGCCGAGCGCCCATTCCACATAGGCGGTCACGCCGAGATGGCGCGTGCGCCCTGACAGATTGCGCAAATTAAGCCGCGATATTTTGATCGAGGCGCCGATCGGCGCGAATTGCAGGAGATCTGATTCGATGTCGTGGCTGGTGTGCTCGAACCGGCTGTAGCCGCGACCATGGCGAGCGCGATAAGTCGCCGCCTCGATGCGGATGGGAAACGCGGTCGGGCTCCAGTATTCGCCGGTATCGTCGTCGCGGATATAAAAGGCCTCGCCTGACCGGTCGGCGACCGGGTCGTTCGACCATGGCGTGAGCTGGTTCTCGCGGCTGTTGACGGACCAGGTGTAGCCGCTGCCTTCGGTCGCCGCCTGAAAGCCGAAATTTTCGTTGGCGACGACATTGATCCAGGGAGCCGGGGTCGCCTGGCCAGGGCCAAGAATCGTCACATATTCCTGCCCGTCCTTGGCGAATCCGCCGAGCCCGTTGAAAAATTCCAATTTTTCCGCCGGAGTCGCTGTGAGCGTCGGATATGGCGCGAACGTCGCCTTCGTCAGCAGGCTGGCGGACGGTCTTATCGACGTTGGCGTCTCGACGATCCGTTCGAGCTGAGCGAACAGCCCGCCGCGCTGCGCCACAAGGACGACCCGCGCGACAGAAGCAAGCTGGGCGGACGTCTCAGGGGCAATGAGGTCGCCGCGCAGCACGAAGACTCCGCCGGGCGAATCCTCGCCGCGAATTCCCGGTCGAATTTGACGGCTGCGGATCAGGGTTTCGAGAGCGACCTGAAGATCCTGGACATAGGAGGATTGGCGCTCGTTGAGGATCACCAGATCGACCGCGAGCTGTTTCATTCGCCAATATTCGTGCGCCTGGAGCAATTCACGCGCGATATCGAGATCGTCGGCGTCGGAGATGCGCAAAAGCACGATCGGCAGATCGCCGGAAATACCGAGTGGCCAAAGTCCCGCTTGCGCCCCGGCGCCGCGAAGAATCGTGTCGGAGGGAGGCCGCAAGGCGGGATTGACGTAGATCACATGGCTCGCCAGACGCTGAAACAGGCTGGCTTCGCCGGCGGTGACGCCGAGATGATGCAATTGCACCTGAGCCTGCGTCCAGGCGAGTGTCGTCGCGCGCGAATAGGCGGTGGCGTCGCGATGCTTGTCGACAATGTCGAGCAAGGTTTCGCGCGTTGAGGCCGCCATCGTCCAGAAGGAAATTCGCGCCGTGGCGCCCGGCTGAATCCGCACACGCCGGCGCAGGGCGAAAATCGGGTCGAGCACTGCGCCGACCGTATTCGAAAGCGCCCTCCCATCGATCATGGCGATCGACGTTCTCACGCTCCGGCCCCGCCCCAGGAAACGCGCCCGGTCAGTTTCGACCTCGGTCTTGCCGACCGTTTCGCCATCGATGACGGCGATCTGTCCGACCCAGATTTCCGGTTCGCTCGGATCGCGCCTGCGCCTTGTGGCCAGCAGCGCGCCGACATCGGCCAGGAACTCGGTCTCGATGAAAAGCTTGGAAAAAGCCGGGTGCGCGATATCCGCCGCCTGTGGGGCGAGGACCAGTTCGGCATAGGATGTGATTTCGATTTCACGAACGCGGGGGCCGTTGTTCGTCACCGAAACGCGCCGCACTTCGGCGTCGTCCTCGGAGGAAACCACGACATCCAAAGTCGTCGTCAGCCGTGCGTCTTGGCGCGTGATTTCGGCGCGATCCTCGTTGAAGGCGACATGATAATCGTCGGCTTCGCGGCCGCTCGGCTGAAAGCCCGCCGACCAGACCTCGCTGCTGTGAACATCGCGCAGGAAAATATAGGAGCCGAAATCATCGCAGGCTGAGTCTTCGCGCCAGCGGGTCAGGGCGAGTTTTCCCCAGCGGCTGTAGCCGGAGCCGGCGCTGGTCAACATTGTGGAATAAAGTCCGTTGGAAAGCAGGTGCGTCGCCGGGGTCGCCTGATGCGCGGAGGAATAACGCCGGCCGCCCGACGGCTCGGCGTCGCGCCCTTTTTTGGCGGAGGATTTCATTTCCGCCGCCCAGGGACGGATGATGGCGACCTCGCGCGGCACGCGCTCCTGCAACAGCAGTTCGGTCGCCTGCACCATTGGTTCGGCGTGAAACCGCGCCCGCATCCTGGCGTCGAGCACGGCATTGGCGATGGCGACGATCGTCATGCCCTGATGATGGGCCATGACGGCGCGCACAACGGCGCGCTGTTCGCCTTCAGGGACGCGCGCCGGCGTATAATCCAGCGCCTCAAAGAAGCCGTAACGGCCGAGCGCGCCGACGCCGGCGAGGCGCTCCAGATTTTTCCGCGCAGCTTGAGGATCAACCATAGTCGCGAGCGCGGTCGCATAAGGCGCCACGACGAAATTGTCGGCGAGCCCGCGTTTCAGACCGAGGCCAGGAATGCCGAAATTGGAATATTGGTAGGTCAATTCCAGATCGCGCGCGTTATAGGCGGATTCCGAAACGCCCCAGGGCAAATTCCGCTCGTTCGCAAAGGCGATCTGTCGGCCCACGACCAGACGGTTCGTCGCTTCCAGCAGGCTTCCCGCCGGCGCCCGCATGACGAGCGAAGGCATCAGATATTCGAACATCGATCCCGACCAGGAAATCAGCGCAGCGCCGTGAGCGATGGGCGTCGCCGTGCGGCCGAGGTGGAACCAGTGGCGGGCGGGAATATCGCCCTTGGCGATGGCGAAGAAACTGGCCAGTCGCGCTTCGGAAGCCAAAAGATCATAACAATTGGGATCAAGCGCGCCTTCGGACGTCAGATAGCCGATCGAAAGCAGATTTCGCTTGCGGTCGACGAGAAAGCCGAAGTCCATGGCGAGCGCCATTGAGCGGGCCGTTTCTTCCAGCTTTTCCAGCCGTGTCCGCAATGTGGCGGCGTCAACGGCGTTGCGCGAAACATCTGCGCGCTGCGCAGCGATGGCGTTCACGGCGGCCTGCGCCCAGAACAACATGTCCGCGCCAGCCTCGTCGCCGCGTTCGCTGGCCAGCGCCCGCGCCATATCGACCATTGTTTCGGCCTGGAGGCCGAGATTTTCCAGGCGAGCCGCAAAATCGTCCGGCGCCGGGAATGGCTCGCGCGCCGCCGCCGCGAGCGCAGACAGCGCATCGTCGAGTTGCCGCCAGGTGACGGTCTGCGTCTTGCGGCCGTCACGCAGGCGCGCCGCGTCTGCCCGGGTCAGATCGAGCGCGTCGGCCACCCCTTCGAGGCAAGCTTTGGGTTCTGTCGGCGAATCTCGCCATTCGCGACAAGCGTTGGCCAAGGCGATCAGGTGTCCGGCAAGATTGCCGCTATCGACCGAGGAGACATATTTCGGGTCGAGCGGGCGCAGGTCGCCGGTATCATACCAATTGTAGAAATGGCCGCCGAAACGCTCCATGCCGCTCATAGTCGCCAGAGTGGCCTCAAGCCGTTCGATCGTTTCTTGCGCTCCAAGCCACCCGAAGTCGCGGGCGCTGGCCACCGAAAGGAGATAAAGGCCGAGATTGGTCGGTGACGTTCGATGCGCCACCTTCGGCGCCGGATCTTCCTGGAAATTGTCGGGCGGCAGCATGTGGTCGGCGCTGGTGACGAATGTCTCGAAAAAGCGCCAGGTCCGGCGCGCGGTCAGCCGCAGGGCCTGCGCGTCATCATTAGACAGGGGTTTTCTGCTGGCGCGACGCGGCGGCAGGCTGACCCAGCGCGCCACAGCGGGCGAGGCCAGCCAGAGCGCCGCAAAGGCGCCGCTCAGCAGTGCGTTTCCGCCTCCGTTAATCCAGCCGACGATCACGACCAGCGCGCTGACGACCAGCGCGCCGGCCATACGACGATAATAGCCGGACAAATCGAGACGCCGGGTGATGGTCGCCTGCGCCGCGGGAACCCATTCGAGCAGATTCTTGTGGCTGACATAGAGGCGATACAGGGTGCGAATGATCGCGTCGCCCATCAGCCAGGCTTGATGGGCCAGGAAAATGATGGTGAGCGAGGACAAGGTCAGCGCCAGCTTGAGGTCGCCGCCGAGAGCGCGAAAATGACTGGCCAGAGTGATTCCGGGGCGGCGCGGCGGTATGGCCGCAATGACCGGAATCATCGGCGGCAGGGCGATCGTCGCGAGCACGAAGGTGGTCCAGACCAATGCCGCATGGAGCGGCAGGAGCCAGCCCGCGAGCAGGGCAAGGATCGCAAGCGGCGCGGACAGGGTGCGGCGCAGATTGTCGAGCATTTTCCAGCGCCCGATGGCCGGAATGGCGGCGGACGCCTGCGTCGAACCGGCGGGTTTTGGCGCGCGACCGAGAATCCACGGCAGGAGCTGCCAATCGCCGCGCGCCCAGCGATGGTGGCGCAGCGCGCCGACGTCGTAGCGCGCAGGAAATTCCTCGACGACTTCAACGTCAGAGGCCAGACCGGCGCGGGCGAACACGCCCTCGAACAGATCATGGCTGAGGAGCGTCGAATCAGGCGCGCGGCCGGCCAGCGCGGCCTCGAAGGCGTCGATGTCATAAATGCCCTTGCCGGCATAGGAGCCTTCGCCGAACATGTCCTGATAGACATCGGAAACCGCCGAAGCATAGGGATCAATGCCACTCAGGCTCGAAAAAATGCGTTGGAACAGCGAACCTTCGAGCCCCACCGGCAGCGAAGGGGTTACGCGTGGTTGCAGCACCCCATAGCCTTCGACGATTCGCCCCGTCGCCTCGTCGAAGCGCGGCTGATTGAGCGGATGCGCCATTTTGCCGATCAGTCGGCGGACGGCGTCGCGCGGCAGGCGCGTATCGCCGTCCAGCGTGACGACATAGCGCGTATCGGGCGGGGCCAACGGCGGGGCGCCATCGACGCCGACGAAGGCGGTATCGGTGGCGCGGGCGCTGGCCAGC
>JAKANG010000161.1 GCA_021812505.1 Pseudomonadota bacterium | reverse complement strand
GCGGGGGGCGCCGGCTCGTATGGCGCCCTTCGCGCTTCCGCTCGCCCTCCCGCAGGGCATGGCGATCACGGTGCGAAAGGAATTGCATGAAGGCGGCGGGGGCGGCGCCAGATCGTCGCCGCTGGTCGAGCGGCCGATGCAGGCGGCGGCGCAGCTGGCCGCCTGCTGGTCGCCGCCGCTGCCGCGACAAGGCGAGACGGTCGAGGCGACCATCCGCTTTTCCTTCAACAGCCGAGGCATGGTGATCGGCGGCGCGCCGCTGATCACTTATGTCAAAGCCGGGGCGGGCATGTCGCCCGACGAGGTGCGCGATTCGATCCTCGCCGCGGTGAAGGCCTGCACGCCGATAAATTTTTCGGCCTCCATGTCGGAAAGCATGCCCGGCTATCCCCTCTCGATCCGCTTCATTGGACAAAGGGCGGGGGAAAACGGGGCACGAAAGTGAGGCGTCCTCACGCCGCCACGGGCCGGCGCGCGTAAATGCCGAAAGCTGCGATGATCAGATAACACAGCGCCGGCAGGGCGAGCGCGACCGACAGGCTCTCCGAGAGATCGGCGATGCGGCCGGTCAGCGGTGGGATCACCGCGCCGCCGACGATCGCCATGCACAAGATTCCCGATCCTTCCGCCGCCCGCGTCCCCAGTCCTTCGCTCGCGAGGCTGAAGATCGTGGGGAACATGATCGAATTCATCAGGCCGATGGCGAGGAGGCTGTAGCCGGCGAACGCCCCGGTCGCATTGGCGGAGATCAGGATCAGCGTGGCCGCGCCAAGCGCGTTGAAGGCCAGAGCCTTGCCGGGGCTGGCCAGCCGCAGGACGCCCGAGCCGACGAATCGGCCGACCAGCGCGCCGCCCCAATAAATCGGAATCAACTCGCCCGCCGTTTGTTCGCCGAGGCCGAGCACATGGCTCTGTTCGAGATAGAGCACGATCAGCGAGCCGATCGCCACTTCCGCCCCGACGTAAAGGAAGATCGCCGCCGCGCCGAAGGCGAAGCGCGCCCGCTTCAGGAGCTCGAATCCGGAAAAGACCGAGGCGCCGTCGTGGCTTTCGCCCTTGAGCCGGTCGCGGTGGAGCCAGACCGCGCCGGCGATGATCGCGAGCGCCGCCGCGAGGCCGAGATAGGATCGGCCCACGGCCTGCGTCGCGGCGGCGCGATAGGCGTCGAGCGCTGGCCCCGAAAGTTGCGCGGCGTTCTCATGGGCGAGACGGCCGAGCATGACGATCGCGCCGAAAAAGGGAAAGACGGTGGTGCCGAGAGAATTGAAGGCTTGCGCGAAAGTGAGCCGGCTGTGGGCGGTTCGTGGCGGCCCCAACAGCGAAATCAAGGGATTGGCCACCACCTGGACGATGGTTATGCCGCTCGCCAGAACGAACAGGGCGCCGAGGAACAGGGCGAAGCGGGGAAAAGCCGACACGGGGACGAACATCAGGCAGCCGAGCATCATCAGAGCCAAACCGGCGACCGCGCCGCGCATATAGCCCAGGCGCCGCACCAGGGCCGCGCCCGGCAGGGAAATGGTGAAATAAGCGGCGAAAAAGGCCGACTGGACCAGCATGGCCTGCATGTGGTCGAGCGAGAACAGCTCTTTCAGCTTGGGGATGATCACGTCGTTGAGGCTGGTGATCCCACCGAAAATGAAGAACAGGGCCATGACGAAGACGCGCAGTTCGGGCGCGTCGACCGCCGTGACCGTGTCAGCGGCGGAAGCATTGCTTTTCATGACATTCGAAGACATGCGAGTCATCGCCTTCGGGAAAGGAGGGAGGCCGCGTAATGGTTCAGGTCAGGGCAAAGCTGGCCTTCCGGCCGCCGACAGCCGAGGGCGCGATCCACACGTCGAAAAGGCCGTCGTCCGCGCGCATCGAGAGGTCGGGGTGGACATAGGCGAGATCCGACGCGCGCAATTCGAACAAAACCTCCTTCGTCTCTCCCGGCGCAAGCGCGACGTGGCGGATTCCCTTGAGTTCGCGAACGGGCTGGGTGATCGCGGCGACGCGCCGATGGATATAGAGCTGCGCGATTTCATGGGCGGCGCGGGGCCCCTTGTTGACGATCCGCGCCGAAATTTTCAGCACGCCGTCGCGGGTGAGGCGCGGCGCGTCGATCATTGTCTCGCCATAGTCGATGGCCGAATAGGTCAGGCCGTGACCGAAAGCGTAAAGCGGCTCGTTGGTCACGTCGCGATAATGCGCCACGAAACGCTCGTGGAAATCGACCTGCGGGCGGCCGGTCGCGCGATGATCGTAATAGAACGGCTCCTGGCCGGGCGCCTGGGGGAAGCTCACCGGCAGGCGCGCTTGCGGCGCATGATCGCCGAACAAGATATCGGCGAGGGCGTGGCCGGATTCCGAGCCCAGGAACCAGGAGCACAGGATCGCGGGCGCGTCGCGCACGGCGCCTCGCAGCGCCAGCGCCCGGCCATGTTTGAGAATCACCACCATCGGCTTGCCCGTCGCGGCGACCGCCTGCGCCAGCTCCTGCTGCGGGCGCGGAATGACAATCGAGCTCGTCGAGGCGCCCTCGTCCGACATTTCGCCGGTTTCGCCAAGGAAAAGCACGGCGACGTCGGCCTCCCGCGCGGCCGCGACCGCGGCTTCGATTCCGCCGGGAAGGGCGCTTTCGGCCGCGCTGCCCGGCGTGAACGCGCAGCGGGCGTCGGAGCCAAGCGCCGCGCGCACGCCTTCTTCCAGCGACACGGCCAGCTCAGGCTCGCCGCCGAGCGAGGAATAGCCGAGCGACTGCGCCTTGCTCGACACGAAGGGGCCGATGAAGGCGAAGGATTTTCCGGATTTCGACAGCGGCAGAAGATCGTTTTCGTTTTTCAGCAATACGATCGACTTGCGCGCCGACTCGCGGGCCAGCGCGATCGTCTCCGGGCGCCGCATGGCCTTCTGCACGCGGCCGGGATCGAGCGACCGGTACGGGTTTTCGAACAGGCCAATCGCCTTTTTTAGGCGCAGCACGCGGCGCACCGATTCGTCCAGGGTCGCCTCGGGGAGGCGGCCGCTCCTGACCAGCGCCGGAATATGATTGCAGTAAATTTCGTCGCCCAGCGAGACGTCGCACCCGGCGCCCAGCGCCTTGAGCGCGGCGTCCGCCTCGTCGGCCGCGTAGCCGTGAGCGATCAGTTCGCGCACCGACTGGAAATCGGAGACGACCAGACCGGGAAAACGCCATTCGTCGCGCAGGATTTCCGTCAGCAATCGGCGGTCCGCGGTGGAAGGAACGCCGGCGACATCGTTGAAGGCGGCCATGGTGGTCAAGGCGCCGGCGGCAAACGCCGCCCGGAACGGCGGCAGATGAACCTGCCGCAAAGTGATTTCGGAAATGTCGGCGGTGTTATAATCCATTCCGCCCTCGACGGCGCCGTAGCCGGCGAAATGTTTGGGACAGGCGAGCAGGGAATTGTCGGCGCGCAAATCTTCGCCCTGGAAGCCCCGGACCCGGGCGGCGGAGATTTGCGCGTCGAGCCAGGTGTCCTCGCCGGCGCCTCCCATCACCCGGCCCCAGCGCTCGTCGCGGGCGACATCCACCGCCGGGGCGAAAGTCCAGTGGAGCCCGACGGCCGTGGCCTCCTCGGCGGAAGCGCGGGCGGTCCGCCGGCATAATTCGGGATCGAAGCTTGCCGCCTCCGCGATCGGAACGGGAAAGGTGGTCTTGAATCCGTGAATCACATCGGCGGCGAAAATCAAAGGGACGCCCAGGCGCGAGTCTTCAACCGCGATCCTTTGCAGCTCACGATTGAATACGGGGTCGAACCCGTTGAAAAAACCGGAGGCCATGCCGCGGCCGACGATGGCCCGGGCCTCCTCGCGCGTTGCCGGCTCGTGCGATCTCTGTGGGTTTTCCTTGGCCGAAAAGCCGGGGCTTCTGAAGACCGAAAGCTGGCCGGCTTTCTCCTCCAGCGTCATGCGCCGCAGCAGATCCTCGATCTGCGGATCGGGGGCTTGCGGCCGTGTTGCGGCCATGGCGCGCGCCACGGTCGCCAGCGCGACCGAGCTGGCGAGAAAGGCGCGCCGGGAGAACGCGCGTCCGCTCACTTCTTGGCCAGGACGCGCGCGAGAATCGCGTCGAGCTTCTTGACCAGCTCCGGGTCCCAAGCGTCGCGCGCGGTGACGAGGGCGTGGTCCAGCGCGCGGTCGGAGCCGATCGGGCACGGCGGGTGTTCGGCGGGGAAATCCTGCATCAGCCGGGCGAGCAGGCGCGAGGCCTTGTCGGCGTTGGAGCGCACGACGCCCAAAATGTCATGGACCTCGACGGCGGCCTCGTCCTCGCGCCAGCAATCGTAATCGGTGACCATGGCGAGGGTGGCGTAGGACATTTCCGCCTCGCGGGCGAGCTTGGCCTCGGGCAGGCCGGTCATGCCGATCACATGATAGCCGGCCGCCTTGTAGCCGAGCGATTCCGCGCGCGAGGAGAATTGCGGGCCTTCCATGCAGACATAGGTTCCGCCCTTCACGATCCCGATGTTTTCGGCATGGGCGGCGGCGACGATACGGCTCTGAAGCAAGGGCGCGACCGGATGGGCCATGGAGACATGGGCGACGCAGCCATTGCCGAAGAACGACGATTGCCGGCTGAAGGTGCGGTCCACATACTGGTCCACCGCGACGAACAGGCCGGGCGGCAGTTCCTCACGGAACGAGCCGCAGGCCGACACCGAAATGACGTCGGTGACGCCGACCCGCTTCAGGGCGTCGATGTTGGCGCGGTAGTTGATTCCGCAAGGCGACAGCCGATGGCCGCGTCCGTGACGAGGCAGGAAAACGGCTTCCGTCGCTCCGATCCGCCCGAAGCGCAGGGCGTCCGACGGTTCGCCCCACGGCGTCGCGACCTTTTCCTCGCGGATGTCGTCCAGGCCCGGCAGGTCGTAGACCCCCGAGCCGCCGATAATGCCGAGAAGCGCTTTGGTCATGAGCCGGATGTCCAGGTTGGAGAAATTTTCCGGATTACTGGCGTAACGCGCGCCGCCGGGCAAGGGCGACGGACAAGAAAATCTCTCCAACAAGAAAAAAGCCGGACGTTTCACGTCCGGCGGCGCTTGCACGTCAGGCTCAGCTAGTTGGTTCCACCGGACGCGGCAAGGGAGGAGCGCCGCTCCGTGTGTGGAGTGACCGCTTTATGCAGGATTGTGCAGCGCAGC
>JAKANG010000160.1 GCA_021812505.1 Pseudomonadota bacterium | reverse complement strand
GCGCGGCGCGGTGGCGCCCGACCAGCAACTCTGGGACCAGCAGCTGCTCGACTTTTCGTCCGAAGTGCGCACGGCGATCAGCGTCGAGCCGCGCAACGGGCGCTTGCATGTTTTCATGCCGCCGGTCGGTTTTCTGGAAGACTATCTGGAACTGCTGGCCGCGGTGGAAGCGACGGCGAAGGACCTCGGCCTGCCGGTCCATATCGAGGGCTATCCGCCGCCGCTCGACTGGCGCCTTCAGGTCATCCGCGTCGCGCCCGATCCCGGCGTGATCGAGGTCAATGTCCATCCTTCCGACAATTGGGACGAACTGGTCGAGATCAGCACTGTGCTCTATGAACAGGCGCGGCTGTCGCGACTCGGCACGGAAAAATTCATGATCGACGGGCGCCATGTCGGGACCGGGGGCGGCAATCACGTCGTCATCGGCGGCGCCACGCCCAACGATTCGCCGTTCCTGCGCCGGCCCGACCTCTTAAAAAGCCTCATCGTCTATTGGCAGCGCCACCCCTCGCTGTCCTATCTGTTCTCCGGCCTGTTCATCGGCCCGACCTCGCAATCGCCGCGCATCGACGAGGCGCGCCACGACACGCTCTACGAAATGGAGATCGCGCTTAGCCATACGCCCGGGCCGGGCCAGAGTTTTATTCCGCCCTGGCTGGTGGATCGGCTCTACCGCAACCTGCTGACCGACGTGACCGGCAACACCCATCGCGCCGAAATCTGCATCGACAAGCTCTATTCGCCCTCCGGCCCGACCGGGCGGCTGGGCCTGGTCGAATTCCGCTCCTTCGAAATGCCGCCCGACGCGCGCATGTCGCTCGCCCAGCAGCTTCTGCTGCGCGCTTTGGTGGCTTGGTTCTGGCGCGAGCCGCAGGAGGGCGCACTGACGCGCTGGGGCACGAGCCTGCACGACCGCTTCATGCTGCCGCATTATGTTTGGGAAGATTTTGTCGATGTGCTCGAAGACCTGCGCCGCGCCGGCTATGATTTCGATGAGGAATGGTATCGCGCCCAATATGAGTTCCGCTTTCCCTTCTATGGACAGGTCGAACATTCCGGCGTGAAGCTCGAACTCCGCCAGGCTTTGGAGCCCTGGCATGTGATGGGCGAGGAAGGCGGGATCGGCGGCACGGTGCGCTATGTCGATTCCTCGGTCGAACGCTTGCAGGTGCGGGTCGAAGGCTTCAACGAAGCCCGCCACGTCGTGACCTGCAACACCCGCCGCCTGCCGCTCAATTCCACGGGCAAGCGCGGCGAGGCCGTCGCCGGCGTGCGCTTCAAGGCCTGGCAGCCGCATTCCGGCTACCACCCGACCATCTGGCCCCATGTCCCGCTGACCTTCGACATCATCGACAAATGGAGCAAGAGATCGCTCGGCGGCTGCGTCTATCACATGGCCCATCCCGGCGGTCGCAATTACGAGACCTTCCCGGTGAATTCCTTCGAGGCCGAGGCCCGCCGCCTTGCCCGTTTCCAGGACCACGGCCATACGCCGGGCCGCATCAGGCCGCCGGCGCGGGAGGCTTCGGGCGATTTCCCGACCACGCTGGATTTGAGACGGCCGACCGCCGTGTGAAGGCGTCGCCGCGATGGGGCGCTATCTCGGAAATGCGTGTCATTTTCGAAGGATGTATTGCCGGGGCGGGGGCATTCCAGTCCGCCCCCCACCACCGGTCAAATTCATGGTTCCGGCGACGGGCGGTTCACATGTGGCGCTGTTTCGTGCTCTGGCCGCTCTCCGGCCTGTTTCTTCCCTTCCGCCAATGGCCGGTTCCCACCCAAGAGCCAGTGACGACGCGCCGAAGCCTGGGCGCTTCAATTCGTGCGCCTGAGCCTCGACGGGTCGTGTTCCATACTCACTTGCACTGACCGCAAGCCGCCCGCTGTCGGTCACGCCCGATCTTGCTCTGCTCCTGCGAGACGGTGAGCGCTTCTTCTTTCTGTTCTGTCTCGAACGCCCGCTTCCCCTTCGCGCTCCCGAGCGCCCGCGCATTTTCCCCTTGATCGCTTTGGAGCTTGTCGGCCATCCAGAGCAGCGCCCCGACGATGACGGCGCGATAGTATCCGGTGATGTCCGCGACGCCGGCCTTGACGACGCGGCGGCCGAGTTCGATCAGACGCCGCGTGCGCTTGACGCGCTCGACCTGGCAGGTCGGCATGTCATGCCGCGCCAGCGCCGCCTGACGCCGGTTGTGCGCCGCCCGGTCGCGCCGGAACGCCGCCAGCGTCGCGGCCAGCCGACGATGCAGTTCTCCGCGACGGGCCCTGAAAGAACGCGGCCCCGCGCTTCGCTCACGCCTCCCTCTTTCCGGAGTCTTTGGTTTCGGCCAGCATGATCAGCGCGCCCGCCAATTCGTCGGGGCGAGAGCATAGGCTCCCGTCGAGATGAACCGCGCCGGGTTTGGCGTTGCGAATACGAAGGTCGGAACGCGCCATGTTGGCGCGCCCGTCGGCCTATGCCTCGTTGGCGTCGCGCCCATATTAGTAAATATACCAATCTTCGCGCCGGATGCCGACAAACGCCCCGCTGGACGCCTTGGGATGGCGATAACGATAAAATCCCTTGTTTTACCGTTGGTTTTAATGTTTTGGGATGTTCTTGGATGGTGTTTTGGTGCCCCTGGCCGGGATCGAACCAGCACTCCTTGCGGAACTCGATTTTGAGTCGAGCGCGTCTACCAATTCCGCCACAGGGGCTAAGCCGGGGGAGGCCCCGGAAGCGGCGCGAAATATAGCGTGCGGCGCCGGCCCGTCAATCGTCCAACGATGCGTGTTGGTCATTTTTAGCATTCGCGGACGAAACACGGCGCCTTGGCCGTGGTCGCGCGAAGGTGTACCAAGGCCGCGCTGGAAAAGATCGGATCACGATGTTCAAAAGGCTTTACGACTGGACACTGTCGCTCGCGGAAAGCCGCCATTCGACGCTGGCGCTCGCCGGGATCGCCTTCGCCGAGAGCTCCTTTTTCCCGTTGCCGCCGGACCTGATCCTGCTGCCGATGTCGCTCGCCAGGCCGAACAAGGCCTGGTTTTATGCGGCCGTCTGCACGCTCGCTTCCGTCACGGGCGGCGTGCTCGGCTATTACATCGGGGCGGCGCTCTATGACACGCTCGGGCAATATATCATCCGTTTTTACGGCTATGGATCGCGCATAGACTCCCTGCGCGAATTCTACGCCCATTGGGGCTGGGCCTTCATTCTGGTGAAGGGCCTGACGCCGATTCCCTTCAAGCTCGTCACCATCGTCAGCGGTCTGCTCGGCTATAATCTGCCGCTTTTCGTGCTGTTGGCGCTGATCACCCGTGGCGCGCGTTTTTTCCTCCTGGCGGCGGCGATGACTCATTTCGGCGACCCTATCCGGATCTGGCTGGAAAGGCATTTCGCCTGGTTCGTCATGACCCTGCTCGCCATCGTCGTCGGCGGCTTCTGGGCCGCGGCGCATCTGGTGTGACGCCATGGGCCTTTTCGCGCGCCTTCGCGCCGCCCTTTCGCCCGAAAAGGCGGCGCTGCTCGTGCTGGCGGCGGCGGCGGCGACGCTCGCCGGCGCCTGGACCTTTCAGGCTCTGGGCTTCCTGCCCTGCGAATTGTGTCTGATCGAACGCTATCCCTATTACGGATCGCTTCCGCTGGCGGCGGTGGCCTTTTTTCTCGCCCGCAACGCGCCGCCCCTTTTTGCCCGCGCGGTTCTCGGCCTGTTGGCGGCAATATTCGCGGCCGGCGCGGCGCTCGCGGCCTATCACGCGGGGGTGGAATGGAAATTCTGGCCGGGACCGGCGGGCTGCACCGGCAAGTTCGTCGCCCCGACCTCGATGGAGGCCTTCCGCGCGCAATTGGAGCATGTCCATGTCGTGCGCTGCGACGCGCCGGCCCTGCGCATATTGGGCCTGTCGCTGGCGGGATGGAACGTCCCGATCTCGCTCGCCATCGGTTTTGCTGCGTTGTTGGGGGCGACGGCGCCGAAAAAGGCCTAATCGTCCCGGCTCTTGTCGCCCAGAATCGCGCTCAGCGGCATGTGCGCCGATCCCGGCCGCAGCGGCTTCTGCTGGCTTTCGTGCGGAGCCCAGCCCGAGGTCCAGATGATTTCGAAGGTGGCGCGGACGCGCCCGTCGGGATCGGAGAATTTTTCCGCGTAAAGCGCGGCGGCTCTGAACGCCACCTCCCGGCGCAGGGGGCGCCGGGCGCCGGCGGCGAGAAAATTGGTCGCGCCCATGGCGCGCAGGTCGCGCATCAGTTCGAAGGCGCCCTCATAACGAACGGTGAAGGCGTCGCAGTCCGTCACCGGCAGGGCGAGGCCGGCGCGCTGCAGCAGACCCCCGAGGTCGCGTAGATCGGCGAAGGGCGCGACGCGCGGGCTGGCCCCGCCCTCGATCTCGTCCTGGGCCTGGGCGAGGCATAAGCGCAGTTCCGCGAGGGTCTGGCCGCCGATCACAGCGGCGAGGAACAGTCCGTCCGGCGCGAGCAAGCGGCGGACCTGGGCGAAAACGCCGGGCAGGTCGTTGGCGAATTGCAGACTGAGCGCGCTGACCACGAGATCGAAATTTTGCGCAGCGAAGGGCAGGGCCTCTTCGTCCGCGACCAAGGCCGGCGCCGAGCCTGAAACCTCGAAAACCGGCGCCGCGCGAAAAACCAGCCGCCCCGGCGCGGCCAAAGCCTGGGAAATCGCGGGATGCGGCGAGCCAAGATCGAGAGCGCGCGGAAAAGGCCGGCTGATCGGCGCGAGGCGGAAGGCGAGGTCTTCGGCCACGCGCGCGGCGAGAAAGTCGCAAGGGCCGTTGGCACGCGCGGCGCGGGCGAGGCGCTTGCGCCATAGAGCGCGGTCGAAGATGAGCGGCGGCGTGGTCACAGGACACTTATGCGCTTGCGCATCGGCGGCGTCAAAAGTCGCGCGCCGGCGGGGAAGGCGTTAGACTGACCTGCATGTTCCGGATCACGCCTTCGCCTTTCGCGGCGCCGAACTGGCTGAAAGACGGCGCGCTCGTCCTGAAAAAGGCCGGGGGGGCGGCGCTCGACCTGATCTATCCGCCGACTTGTCTCGCTTGCCGCCGCGCGGTTTCCGAACATGGCGGCCTGTGTCCGCACTGCTGGAGCGCCATGCGCTTCATCGAGCGCCCCTATTGCGAGCGGCTCGGCACGCCCTTCGAGACCGATCCGGCGGCAGAGCC
>JAKANG010000159.1 GCA_021812505.1 Pseudomonadota bacterium | reverse complement strand
AAGCGCATCTTCGCCGACGCCGCGATCAAGGCCGAGCTCGAGGCGAAGGGCACCCTCCTCTCCTCCGCGAACTCGATCAACGTCGGCCGGTTGCTGCCGCAGAGCGTGTATTATTTCTACGCCGCCTCGCGCCTCGCCGGGACGACCATCGTCCTCGGCCATGAGGCCGGCGCGGTTCAGGCGGCCCTGGCGGGCGTCGCCGCGCATTTCGTCGTCAACGAAGATTTCGCGGGTGGCCTTTCGACCTCCCTCAAGGCGGGCCTCGCCGCGCTGGCGCCCGACACGGACGGGGCGATGATCTTCCTCGGCGACATGCCCGACATCGCCCCGGACCTGATCGACCGCATGATCGCGGCTTTCAATCCGGACGCCGGGCGAGCCATTGTCGTCCCCAAACGCGATGGACGCCGAGGCCATCCGGTGCTGTGGGGCCGCCAGTTCTTCGCCGCGATCTCGCGCAAGGCGCAGGGGGATTCCGGCGCGAAAAACCTGCTCGAACAGCAGGCCGCCTTCATCGCCGAAGTACAGGCGGACAGCGACGGCGTGCTGCGCGACCTCGACACGCCGGATGATTTCTCCCGGCGCGCAGGGACGAACGAAACCGTCTGAGCTGGCTGCTTCGGTTGATGCCTCTGCGGAAATTTGCCTTCTCATGCGAACACGGCCACATTGACGGCATGAGGGGTTGAATTCATGGATGCGATCGACCGCAAGATCCTGACCGTTCTCCAGGAAAACGCGAATATTCCGATCGCCGACCTCGCCCGGGCCGTAGGCCTGTCCTCGACTCCCTGCTGGAAGCGCGTGCAGAAGCTCGAGAAATCGGGCGTCATCACCGGGCGCGTCGCTTTGGTCGATCCGCAGAAGATCGGCCTCGGGCTCACGGTCTTCGTCTCGATTGAGACCGACGACCACTCGCAAGCCTGGCTCGCGCGTTTCGCCGCGGCGGTTTCCGCCATGCCGGAAGTCATGGATTTCTATCGCATGGCGGGCGACGTCGATTACCTGCTGCGGGTCGTCGTCGCGGACACCGCCGCCTATGACGGCTTCTACCAGCGCCTGATCGCGGCGGCGCCGCTCAAAAAGGTCACGTCGCGCTTCGCCATGGAACGGATCAAGACGGCCTCCGCCTATCGAATCCCCGAACCGGCGGAGCCGCGCTGACCTTGCGCTGAATCAATTCGTCGGCGTCCCCGACATGTTAGACGAAAATTTGGAATGGGTGGCGTAACAACCACAAAAGCGCCCGAAGACCGTGAAAAAGCGGCGAAGAGGCGTATGAAAAAGCAGCGCGACTCCGGCGTCAATAACAAGATCCGGAACACGGCTCGGCACGGAAGACCGGAGAGTCGCGCACGAACACAAGCCAAGGGGAGAGGCCATGAGCCAATCGAACGGGAGCGTCCGTCTCCCGAAGGACTTCATATCAAGGGACGTGCCTGCCGGTCATGACACCATCTGGGGGTGGACCGCAAAATGGGCGCCGCAGGACCTTCCGGCGAAGATCGATCCGGCGACGGATTTTGCCGAAGAAACCTGCGGGCTGATCAGGCAAAGCGTCAAGAACGGCTGTTCGGTTGTGTCGGTTGACGCGCCCGCAGCCCTCAAATTGCTTGGCGCGGACAAGATCCCGGCCTTCGAGACCCAATTGCTTTATATGATGTCGCGCACTTAAGCGCGATGTCGCCGGCGGCCGCTTCTGGGCGCGCCGCCAACTTAACGCCGGCCCTCTGGGGCCGGCGATTTTCGTTTCGACAACCCGGCGAGCTGTTGGCGCATGCCAGAGCAAGCGCCCAAATCTCGCTCAGGCCGCCATCAGGGGCGCGGCTGGTCTGCCGCGCGGCTTGCTCGCCCAGAGCAGGACGGCGGCGCCCGCAACTCCGACGAGACCGAGCCACGAGCCGAAGCTGAAGATCAGGGCCGCGACCGCCCAACTGATCGACAGGCCGTGCTCGACGAGACCGACGATCTTGTTCTGCGCATGCGTCTTGATGAGATCGCCGCGCCTGTTTTCCAGCGGCTTCCAGAAATTCAGCGCCGCCGTCGAGGCCGCCGCCGCTGCGGCGCAAATCAAGGTCACGACGCCGATGCGCGGCGAAACGATGACGACGCCAGCGAGAGGCAGGGCCAGAAGCATGGCCACGGGAACAGCGACCGCCTCCAGCTTTCGGCGCAGCATTTCGTCCGAAGCGATCGGCGCGGTGGCGATCATTTCCGCCGCCTCCTCGCTGGACGCCGCGAGAAAGGCGAGCGCCGCCGCCAATTGAGCGGAGATGGCGACGAGCGCCGGCGAAACGGAAAGGGCCACCGAGCCGTTCGGCCCCTGAGTCTTCCAGAGGATCAAGGCGATGGGCAGCGTGTAAAGCGACTGCAGCAGGACCTGCGACAGCAGATAGGGATCGCGCGCGAGCAGCCGCCATTCCTTGCGGCGCAGGGCGCCGGCGCGTCCGCAGCGGAAGCGGGCGTCGCGGTTGGCGCGGCGCGCCCTGCCCTCCCCCGCCGCGATCAGCGCGCCGCGGGTGAAGGCCGGTCCGAGGGCTGAAGCCGCGAGCAGGAAGACCGCCAGCCCGAAGCCGAGCCAGGGCGCCATCGCCGCCGGATCGGCGGCGGCGGCGCGCGCCGGCAGCCAGAGCGCGCCATGGGGATCAAGCCAGCCGCCCGGCGCCGGATGGGCGAGCGCCGCGTGCAGCGCGGCTTGATTTTTCGCCGGGATAAAATTGAAGATCTGGGCGCAGACCACGAACCAGGCGCCGACCAAGGTGGCGATGACCTGGGTCGCGGCGCGCGTTCGCTTCGGGCCGAGCAGGTGAAACAGGCCGAGCGTCGCGCCGAAGCTCACGCCGGTCGCCACCAGCACCGCGGCGGCGAGCGCAGGATAGATCGCCAGCCAGTTCGCGCCCCCGAGCAGCGCCGCCATATTGGCCAGCGGCAGGATGAAAATCCCGATGCCGCCGAAATTCTCGATCGCGACCGCAATCATGCGCCCGGACAGGATCTTGCGCGGCGGAAGCGGCGCCGACAGCAACAGGTCGAGATCGCCGCGCGAATAGAGCGCCCGGGTCGCGCCGGTCAGGCCCTGCGACATCAGCCACGGCAGGACCACGACGAAGCCCATGCCGAGGAGAGGGATGGCGCCTTCCTTCGCCTCGATCGCCAGCAAGGCCTTGGCCATTGGCCAGGCGACGAGATGGAGCGCGACAAGCGCCAGCCCGATCAGGACCAGAGCTTTCGTCGTCGTGCGGGCGCGCAGGAAGCCACATATCCGGCGCCAGGACAGGACAAGGTCGTGGCGGACGAGGCGCGAAAGGGGGAGAGAGCCCGAATTCACGCCGCTTCCTCGCGCGCGGTGAGATCGAGGAAGACATCTTCAAGGCTGGCGGCTGTCTGTGCGGTCAGGGCGCGCAGCTGGCCAAGGCTTCCCTCGGCGATCAATCGGCCATGGGCGATGATCCCGATCCGGTCGGCGAGCTTTTCCGCGACTTCCAGAATATGGGTCGTCAGCACGACCGCCACGCCCTCCCGGGTCTGCTCGGTGAGCATGTCCTTGACCAGCCGCGCGGCGCCGGCGTCGAGGCCGGTCAGCGGCTCGTCAAGCATCAGCAGGCGCGGCGCATGGATCAGCGCCCCCGCCAGCGCCACCTTTTGCCGCATGCCGCGCGAAAAGCCCTCGCAGCGCTGGTTGCGCTGTTCCCATAGGCCGAGGCGGCGCAGGAGGTCTTCGGCGCGGGCGGCGCCGGTCGCGCAATCGAGGCCCCACAGCCCGGCGACGAATTCCAGATACTCCAGCGGCGCCAGCTTGTCATAGAGAAGCGGCTCGTCGGGCAACCAGGCGGTGACGGCCTTGGCGTCCAGTGGATTTTTGCACGCGTCGACACCGCAGATCGCGATGTCGCCCTCGTCGGGCTGAAGCAGGCCTGCGACCATGCGCAAGGTCGTGGTCTTGCCGGCGCCATTGGCGCCGAGCAAGGCGTAGAATTCGCCGGGACGGATCGACAGATCGAGCCCGTCCACCGCCACTTTGCCCGAAGCCCCCCCGAAGGATTTGCGGAGGCTGCGCAGGCGCAGGGCGTCAGGCGTGGGGTCGGCTGAGATTGCGGGCATAGGCGCGGCACTCGGGGGAAAAAGGCGAAAAATGTTACGCCGCGCCACCTTGCAGGGACGTTAAGTCGCAATCGAAATTCGTCCAGAACGCGATCGCCCGCGTTCACGGCGCTCGTCCGGGCCGACCGCCCTCTTGTTCCGCGCGCCGCGCCCGAGCCGGCGGCAGCGGCGCTTTTCCCGCGTCGAGGCGCGATCTGCATTCAGTTTCCGAACACGAGGAGCGTGCCGGTGTAGGAACGCATCAGTTTGGCCGGAATTTCCGCCTTGGCGATTTCGAAGAACGGCTCGCCCGAACAGTGAAGCGGAATGACGTAATCAACGTCCATTTCCTTAAGCGCCGCGACCGTGTCGCGGACATAATCCTCCTTGTAGGGCGCGAGGTGGAATCCCCCGATCACCGCGTGAACCTTGTTGACGCCCGACGCCGCCTGGGCCTGCCGGATCGCGTTCACGACGCCGCGATGGCTGCACGAGGTCAAGACGACAAGGCCGCGTCCCTTCAGGTTGTATGCCGTCGCGATCTCGTGGCGGAACTGGTCGGGCGCCGCCGCCAGACCTCTCTCGTCCTCGGGCAATTGGTCGGCATAGCATCCGAAGCCCTGCGCCACGCCGATCTTCATAACGCTCGGCGACAGCACCTTTTCGAAGGTCTTCTGGGGAATCTGCCCGGTGGTGAAAGCGTGACCCGCGACCAGGGATGGCCCCTCTATGCTCGTTACGGCGATCCGCGCCGCCTTCAGCCCGTTGCGATCAATGGCCCCGAAATCGCCCTTGACCGGCGGTCCGACCCATTGCCGCGCGCAAAAAGCCTCCTCGCCGCCGACGAAGAGCGGCAGGTTCGGCTTAAGCGCGGCGCCAAATTGCCTCAGGAAACCGGCCAGGCCGCCGAAATGATCGTAATGGCCGTGGCTGAGGACCATGGCGTCGAGGCTCGCCGGATCGAGCCCGACGAGGGTGGCGTTGTTGATCAGAGCTTCCGGCGTATAGCCGAAATCGACCAGCACGTTGCGGGTTTCGGCGCCGCGCGTCGATTGCGCATGCATGGCGAGCCCGAATTCGCTGATCAGCGTCTTGCCCGGCGGCTTGTCGGGCCCGAGGCCCC
>JAKANG010000158.1 GCA_021812505.1 Pseudomonadota bacterium | reverse complement strand
ACGGCGTGAATATCGGCGACCTTGAACAGCGGCTTCTCGTTGCGGCCGGGGGCGACATAGGAGCCGATGTCGATATTGCGGACGGTGACGACGCCATCGAAAGGCGCGATGATCTGGGCGAAGGCCTTCTGCGCCTTGAGACGTTCGAGATTGGCCTTCGCCGCCCCGAGATTGGCCTCCTGGACCTGTTGATCGGCGGCTTTTTCATCGGCGGACTGCTTGGACACCGCCGAGGACTGACGCAGCGCGGCCCAGCGATCCGCCGTCACCTTGGCGAAATCGAGGGCCGCTTCGGCGCGGTTCACTTCTTCCACCGCCTTGGCGATTCGGTCATCGAGCTCGGGCGTGTCCACGACCGCAAGCAGCTCGCCTTTCTTGACGATCGCGCCAATGTCGGTCTTCCAGCTTTGGATATAGCCGGACACCTGGGAGAAAATCGAAGCCTCGTACCAGGCGGAAATCGTCCCGGGGAGTGAGAGAATTTCCGGCTTTGAGCTGACGGTCGGCTCGACGACGCTCACATTCTGGATCGCGCGCCCGCGTGTCCAGCTCTCGAGCTGCTTTTCCGCGTGCGCGCGCTGGATGAACGAATACGCCAGGAAAACGGCGATAAACGCCAAAGCGCCACGAAGCAGCCAGGAGCCGAAGCTGCGGCCTCGCGCGGGAGCTGCGTGGGCCTCGGAGGCAAATTCGTGCTTCATGTTACGCCTCGACGAAAGACTTCGGTTTTGCGCGAATGCGCGACGCCAAATACCACGGGAACGAAGATCAGAGTAGCCACCATCGCGAAAATCAGGCCGCCGATCACGGCGTGGCCGAGCGACGCATTCTGTTCGGCGTTCAGCGCCGTCGACGCCATGCCGCCAAAAATGACGATGAACATCGCCATGACGACGAATGTATAGGGCCGCTTCAGCGCGATACGAACAAGAACCATCATTTGTCCGGGAAAATTCGAGTCTGCGAGCCGCAGCCCGCGCCGCGGGCGTTATATTTGGCGGCTCCTTGAAGCGTAAACTAAAAATTTTTTCATTATCTCGTCAAGCCGTCGCTTCACGACGAAAAATCTGGTCATTTCAGCCATATCATTATTTTTAGACCCTTTCCGACCGCTCGGCGCGATTTTCAATGAGAGTGAAACGCGCCCCTGGGGTATTGTCCGCGACGACGAGATCCATGTTGTGCAGTCGCGCGATCGTCTCGACAATGTTCAGCCCCAGACCGACGCCGGGAAGGTCCGCGCCGTTCTGCGCCCTGGCGAAACGCCTGAAAATATCCCGGCGCTCCTCGGCGGGAACGCCGCGTCCGTTGTCGCTGACGTCGATGCGGGCCAAGCCGGCTTCATCCGTCACCGTGAGTTGGACGGCGCCGCCGCGCGGCGTGAATTTCAGCGCATTGTCGAGGAGATTGGCGACCGCCTCGCGCATCAGGTCGGGATCGCCCCGGCGGATCACGGGATGGTCCGCCGCCAGGCGGAGGGCGACGCCCTTGGCCTTGGCGAGCGGCAGGAAGAATTCATGCAGTTCCGCGCATACGGCGGCGAAATCCACGTCGGCGAAGGCCCCAAGGCGACGTTCGCGCTCGATCGCGGACACCCGCAGCAAGGCGGCGATCGTCGCCATCGCGCGGTCAAGCTGCCGCAAGGCGCTTTGAATGGGTTGTCTGAGCCCATAGCCTTTGGGCGCCTCGGCCAGAACGCCTTCGAGAATCGCGCGGACATTGACGACGGGAGCCCGCAGATCATGGGCGATATTGTCGCCGACCGCCGCGAGCTGACCGAGCAGGCGCTCGATTTCGTCGAGCATCCGGTTGACGGAGGCGATGACGCCGTCGAACTCGTCAATGCCCGAGCCGACCGGCAATCGCGCGCGGAAATCTCCCTTCATGATCTCGGTGATCGCCCCTTCGATTTCCTCGACGCGCGCGGCGGCGCGGCGCGCGAAAAACAACCCGGCGGCGAGCGCGCCGGCGGCGACCGGCAGAATGGCGAAGGAAAGCGCCCGGCCGAGAACGCTGCGCATGATCTCGACTTCGGTGACATTGCGTCCCAGGACGACGATTTCGCCATCGGGGCGGTCATGGGCGACGAGCAGGGTCGGCTCCGGCTCGCTGTCCTCGGTCGCCCGGAATTCGGGCAGATAATAGGTTCGCCCGTCGGCGGGGATGTCCGGCTTGCGGGCGAGATTGCCAAAGAGCAGACGGCCGGACGGGTCATAGAGCGCAACGAAATTGAGCCGCCTGAAATCTCGGGTGAGGCGAAGCTCCAGGGCGCTGCGCAGGCGGTCTTCGCTGCTCGCGGCGGCTTTCGCCGCCTCGTCGGCGAAGACGACGCGCATCTGGGCGATCCTCGCCGAGGTCGTGGCCTCGTAAATGAAGGTGAAAACGCCGCCCGTGAGAAGGACGATCAGCATGGTGAAGGCGACGGCGAGCCGCAGCGGCGTAGAGCGGACGAGATCACGGAGCGACATCGAGAATGAATCCTTCGCCGCGCACATTGACGATCAGCTTTTTCGCGCCAGGCGCATCGAGCTTGAGTCTGAGATTGCGAATATGAACGTCAACCACATTGGTCTGGGTGCTGAAACGATAGTTCCAGATGTCTTCGAGCAGCATTTGGCGGGTCACCACCTGGCCTGGCCGGCGCATGAAATATTCCAGAAGCTTGAATTCACGCGGAAGAAGATCGATCTCGCGCCCGTCGCGGACAAGCTTGCGGGCGACGAGGTCAAGTTCGAGCGGTCCGGCGCGCAGTTGCGGCGTCTCGGCGCAGGCCTGGCGCCGGGCGAGCGCGTCGATGCGCGCGGAAAATTCTGCCATGGCGAAGGGCTTGACCAGATAATCGTCGCCGCCGGCGCGCAGGCCGGCGACGCGATCATCGACTTCGCCCATGGCGCTGATCATCAGCACGGGCGTCCGATTTCCTTTCTCCCTCAGCTGCGCAACCAGCGCCAGGCCGTCGGCGCCCTTGAGCTTGCGGTCCATCACCAGAATCGCGGCCCGCCCGGCAAGCGCGGCCTCGACCGCCTCCGCTCCGGTTTCGCTCCACAAGACGTGATACCGCCCGGACAACTCCTTCACGAGGGCGTCGGCCAAATCTTTCTCGTCCTCGCTTACGTAGACCGTTGGTTTCGCGCTTTGCATGGATTCCTCTACCGCCTGTGTCCGTTCAGGCCCGTCGCGCGGGTTTGGCGGGAACGACCGGCGCGCCGGGCGCGAGCGCTCGCGTCGCGTCATCGACGCTATGGTAGATCCGCGAACGGCCATCCCGTTCTTTCCCGCCGAGGGAGTCGACCACGCCATATCTGGCAAAAGCCGTCTGCGCCCGCAAGGACTCAAGCCGCGCCACCGCGAAATCCACGCCTTTTTCACGACACAGGCGGATCGCGGCGGACAATCCCGTCGCTGCGGTATAATCGATGGCGTCTATGGCGCTGGCCTCAAGCACCAGCAGCTTGAGGCCGGGTTCCGTCGCGGCCTCGACGAGCTGGCGCTGGAAACGGTCGGAATTGAGGAACGAGAGCGGCGCCTGAAAGCCGACGACCTTGACGCCGCCAAGCCTTTCCCCGGGAAAATCCGGGTCTTCGGGCCACCACACCGTCTTTCCGGGCAACCGCTCGAACACCCGCAGGTCGCTTTGCGTGGCGCCCCACAGGCCATGAATCAGCGACAGGATGATCGCAAGCGCGACGCCGGTCTGGACCGGCACCAGCACCACGGCGACCAATGTGGCCAGCATGAGTAGGAATTCGGGTCGCGACCGGCGGGCGATGTCGCGCATGACGCCGAGACGGAAGATACGGCCGGCGACGAAGAACAGAATGGCCGCCAGCGCCGCCTCGGGCGCATGCCTCAGGAAGGGCTCGCCGAATCCCGCGACCAGCACGATCGCCATTGTCGCCGCGAGGCCCGCGATCTGGGTCTTACCGCCGGAGTCCGCGACAATGGCGGTGCGCGGCGGGCTGGCGTTGACCGGAAATGCGCCGAACAGGCCCGACAGCACCGATCCGGCGCCCAGGCCGACAAAGTCCCGGTCGATGTCCGGCATTTCCCCCGGAAGCCCTGGAAAAGACCGGGACGTCGCCGCGCTCTGGACCATGACGACGACGGCGATGATCGCGGCAAGACCCAGAACCTTGCCGATATCGTCAGGATTGACGTCGGGCAGCACGAGATGCGGCGGCGTGACCGAAAAGGCGCCGACCGTCCGCAGCCCCCTGCTTTCAAGACCGAAAGCCATGACCGCCGCCGTCGCGCCCGCCAGCGCGACAAGCGGCCCCGGCAGGCGACGGTTGAGTCGTTCGGCGGCGACAATCGTCGCGAGGCAGGCGAGACCTGTCAGCACGGCCAGAGGATTGGTTCCGACGGCGCCGGAGGCGATTCCGCCGGCGCGCTGGAGAAAACTGCCCGATCCCCCGGCGATTCCGAGAAACGACGGCGCCTGCGACAGGACGATATGGACGGCGATGCCGCCCAGAAAGCCGGTGAGCACGGGAATGGAGAACAGATTCGCCACCCAGCCGGCCCTGAACAAGCCGGCGCCGGCGAGGATCAGCCCGACCATCAGCGAAAGCAAAGCGGTCAGGGCGAAATAACCGGACCCGTCGGCGGGAACGACGGCGAGGAGCGAAGCCGCGAAAATCGGCGTGATCGTCGAATCGGCGCCCGCCGAGAGATAGCGGTTGGCGCCGAAAAAGGCGAAGGCGAGCGAGCCCGCGATGAAAACATAAAATCCGATATGGGGAGGGAAGCCGCCGAGCCGCGCGGTCGCCATCTGTTCCGGCGCGGCGACCGCCGCGAGGGTGAGGCCGGCGACGACGTCGGCCCGCCAGGAGGCGGATGCGCCCCGCAGTGACGGGAAGGCGAGCCAGTTTTTTCCGTCTTGTTCGGCCATGCGACGCTCCTCGGACAAATTCTGGCCGATCGGGGAAAAAAAAGAAACGGGCGACGGCCAGGACATGAGCCGGCGGAGAACCGGGCCGACGCCCGCGCCACGCGCGTTGCAGATTCACAACGAAACCAGAAAAAATCCTCTCGTCTTCTGCGGCGGTCGTTCGGACGCTGATCCAAATTCGGTCCGCGCCGAAGTGGAAAGGAGGAGCGCGGCAGGGCCTCGATGGCGGAACCTTCGAGAATAGCAGTGGAAAGTCGAACGTCCCTGCGAACGCCGGGGACGAGCCGCTGTTGAACCGGGCAATGATGGCGTCCCCGCGC
>JAKANG010000157.1 GCA_021812505.1 Pseudomonadota bacterium | reverse complement strand
CGGATCAGCCCTGTTCACTTCCTTGTTGTGGCTGTTGACCATCGCGACTTTCGGCGGCCTGTTCGTCGCGCGGCGCCTGTTGCAGCGGGTGGACGCGATGAGCGCCAAGGCCGCGACCCTGCTGCGCGGCGATCTGTCGGGCCGCCTGCCGCTCTCCGGCGCCGACGACGAACTCGACCGGCTGGCGCGCAACCTCAACGCCATGCTCGACCGCATCGCCCGGCTGATGGAAGGAATCCGGCAGGTTTCCGACAACATCGCCCATGACCTGCGCACGCCTTTGACGCGGCTGCGCAACAACGCCGAACAGGCCTTGCAGCTCGAAGCCGGCGAGGAGGGCGCTCGCGCCGCTCTGGAGCAGGTAATCGAGGAGGCCGACGGGCTGATCCGCATCTTCAACGCCCTGCTGATGATCGCGCGGGCGGAATCTCGGGCCTCGCGCGAAAATTTCTCCGATCTCGACGCCGCCGAACTCGCGCGCGACATGGCCGAGCTCTACGAGCCCGCCGCGGAGGAGGCGGGGGTCGTGCTGCGGGCCGTGGCTCCGCGGCCCGCGCCGATTCGCGGCCAGCGCGAACTGATCGGCCAGGCCCTGGCCAATTTGATCGACAATGCGCTTAAATATGGCGCGCCCGAGGTTCCGGGCGAGCCGGCGGAGGTTTTCGTCAGGGCCGAGCTGGTCGGCGAAAGGGTCGAAATCTCGGTTGGCGATCGCGGGCCGGGCATACCCGCGCCGGAGCGCGAGCGGGTGCTGGAGCGTTTCGTGCGGCTGGAGGCCTCGCGCAGCCGTCCCGGTTCGGGCCTTGGCCTGTCGCTGGCCGCCGCCGTCGCCCGGCTGCATGACGGCGCCTTGCGCATCGAGGACAATGCGCCGGGCCTGCGCGTCGTCCTGTCGCTGCCGCGCCGAAAGGAGACGAAAGCGTCATGACAACCAGCGCCTTGTCGCTTCCACGCCCGGCCAAGCTCGGCGCCGCCCGCGCGCGGGTCGCCGAATTTCTAGGGGCCGTGGACGAGGAAACAGCCGCCGCCTTGCGCGCCCTTCCGGATTGGCCGAAGCTCGAACAGGTGCTGGCTGGGATCGCCGACCAGTCGCCCTTTTTATGGGGTCTGGCGCGGCGCGACGCGGCCCGGCTGCTGCGCATCCGCGAGAAAAATCCCGACGAGGCGCTCGACGCCGCCTTGCGCCGCCTTTCGGCCTGCCACGCGCCCGACTGCGCCGAGGCGCGCGCCATGAGCCTGTTGCGCAAGGCGAAACAGGATGTCGCGCTGATCGTGGGCCTGGCCGATCTTTCCGGGGACTATGACGTGGTCGCGGCGACCAGGGCCTTGTCGCGGGCGGCGGATCATTTCGTCGCCACGGCCCTGCGCGTCGCCTTGCGCCTTTCCGGCGAAAAGCTCGCGCTCGTCGATCCGCGCGACCCTGAGCGCGGTTGCGGGCTGGTCATTCTCGCACTGGGCAAGCATGGCGCTTGGGAGCTGAATTATTCCTCCGATGTCGATCTCGTCGTATTCTATGATCTGGACTCGCCCGTCCTTGCCGCGGGGCAGGGCCCGCGCGCCAATTCCCTGCGTCTGACCCAGCATGTGGTGAAGCTGCTGCAGGAGCGCACCGGCGACGGCTATGTCCTGCGCGTCGATCTGCGCCTGCGTCCGGACCCCGGCTCGACCGCGCCCGCCGTTTCGCTCGACGCCGCGCGGCATTATTACGAAACGCTGGGCCAGAACTGGGAGCGCGCCGCCATGATCAAGGCGCGCGCGGTCGCGGGCGATCTCGCGCTCGGCGCCGATTTCCTCGATGAGATGACCGCCTTCATCTGGCGCAAATATTTCGATTACGCGACCATCGCCGACATCCATGCGATGAAGCGCCAGATCCACGCCGCCAAGGGCCATGCCGAGATCACGGTCGCCGGCCATGACATAAAGCTCGGACGCGGCGGCATCCGCGAGATCGAGTTTTTTGTCCAGACCCAGCAGCTCATTTTCGGCGGGCGTCGGACGCAGTTGCGCGGGTCCCGCACGCTCGACATGCTGGGCCAGCTTGCCGCCGACGACTGGATCACGCCCCGCGCCGCCGAAGACATGGGCGCCGCCTATCGTTTCCTGCGCGCGGTCGAGCACCGGCTGCAAATGCTGGACGACCAGCAGACCCAGCGCCTGCCTGAGGACGAGGAGGCGCTAAGAAATTTCGCGCGTTTCTGCGGCTACGCCGGGACCGGCGGATTCTCCCGCGATCTGCTGCGGCATTTCCATGCGGTGGAAACGCATTATGCGCGGCTGTTCGAACATGCGCCCGGGCTGGACTCGCGCGCCGGAAATCTGGTCTTTACCGGCGCGGCGGACGACCCGGAAACGCTACAAACCTTGCGCGACATGGGCTTCCGCGATCCGGCGCTTGCGGCGGAGACAGTGCGCGGCTGGCATTTCGGGCGCCGCCCCGCGGTGCGCAGCGCTCGCGCCCGTGAGGCGCTGACCGAACTGGTCCCGGCGCTGCTCGAAGCCTTTTCCAAGTCGGGGGACGCCGATTCCGGCCTCGCCGCGCTCGACGCCGCCCTGGCGCGCATGCCGGCGGCGACGGAACTGTTTGCGCTGCTCAAATCGAACGCCGCCATGCTCGAGCTTTTCGCCGACATTCTCGGCGGCGCGCCACGCCTCGCACAGGTGATCGCGCAATCGCCCCATGTGCTCGACGCGGCCATCGACCGCGGCGTCGCCGCCGCGCCGATGGAGGTCGCGGATTTTTCCGCGCGGCTTGCGCATTTCCGCGACGCGGAGTCGGACTTCGAGGCCTTCCTCGACGCCGCGCGCATTTTCGGCAGCGAGGAGAATTTCATGATCGGCCTGCGGCTCTTCGCCGGGCTGATCGAGCCGGATCAGGCGGCGCGCGCATTTTCGGCCCTGGCCGAAGCGATCGTGCGCGCCTGCCTGGCGCGGGTGGAAAAGCACTTCGCCGGCGAGCACGGCGTCGTCGTCGGCGGGCGCTGCGTCGTGCTGGGCCTCGGCAAGCTCGGGTCGCGGGAGATGACGGCGACCTCCGATCTCGACCTGGTGCTGCTCTATGATTTCGACGACGCCCGCCCCGACTCCGAGGGCGGCCGGCCGCTGCCCGCCACGCTCTATTACACGCGGCTCACCCAGCGCCTGATCGCGGCGTTGACGGCGCCGACGCGGCGCGGCAAGCTCTTTGACGTGGACATGCGGCTGCGGCCCTCCGGCCGGCAGGGGCCGCTGGCGACGCAATTTGCCTCCTTCCGGGCCTATCAGGCCGATGAAGCCGAAATCTGGGAACATATGGCGCTGACCCGCGCCCGCCCCATCGCCGGCGCCGAAAGCCTCGCCGCCGAAGCCATGCTGACCATCGAGGACAATCTGTTCCGTCCGCGCGACCGGGAGGAACTGGCGCGGGCGGCGCGCGACATGCGCGTCCTGATCGCCAGGGAAAAGGGCGAGGACGATCCCTGGAATCTGAAGCTCGCCTCGGGCGGCCTGCTCGACGTGGAATTCATCGCGCAATTTGTCGCGCTGGGCTTCGGCGGCGAGTTTCTGGGCCTGCGCCAGACCGCGACGGCGGATATTCTCGTCGCCGCGGGCAAGGCGGGCATTCTCGATGGCGAAACCACGGAATTCCTGCTCGACGCCCTGGCGCTCTATACAAAAGTGACGCAATGGCTGCGCCTCGCCCTGGGCGAGGACTCCGCCCCGCGTCAGGCGGCGCAGGGCGTCAAACGCCGCATCGCCGCTGCCGCCGGCCTGCCGGATCTCGGTTTCCTCGAACGCGAACTGGCCGAGACGCGGAAAGGGGTGCGGCGAGTCTTCGGTCGCATCCTCGCGTAGATCTACGCCGTCGAGAACCCATCGATCCAGAGAGGCATGACGTTCAGGAGCGACGTGAGGCTTCTCGGCAGTTCCAGATAGCGAAATCTGGAAAGATCGAAGCAATTCGCCTCGTCATGTTCGACGAGGAAGACTCCGATGCCGGTGACGCCGGTGTTCCATTGGACGCCGAGGCCGATTCTGGCGACCGTATAAACGGCGTCTTTATCGATATGTGCATTGGGGCCGACGCCCGAGGCGTTGACGCAGACGATTTTCGTGCCTGATTTCGTGTATGGCGAGATCATCGACTTCTCCCACCTTCCGATAACAAGTATCCGCTGCCCGGTTGTCGGCGATCGACCTCCGTGGCGGCGCGGCCTCAGGCGATGTTCTCTCCCGTCTGGCTTTGTTTTCCCCGTAGGGCGGAATGATTACACGCTAGAGGTTAACCCATATTGATGAAAACGCAAAATCGAGGATTTAGGTTCACCCGTCTAAGGCGAAATTTAGACGCGCCACCCGCCCGCTAAAGGCCCTCCGTCTCTGACGGATGGCGAATGGCGCCGCATTTTCGCGCGGCGTATAAATGCGCGACGAAGCCGCGCCTCGCGCAAGATTTTCGACGCTGGAAACCCGCATGAGCCGTATCCCCGATTTCGCGACTCTTCGTTTGCCGACGCAGCAGAGCGCCGCCGCGCCGGTCTTTTCCGCCGGGTCCTGGCTGACGCCCGAAGGCATCGCGGTCAAAAGCGTCTATGGGCCCGAAGATGTCGAAGGCTTGCCGGCGGTCGATTCGTTTCCCGGCGTCGCGCCCTTCCTGCGAGGGCCTTATCCGACCATGTATGTCAACCAGCCCTGGACAGTGCGGCAATATGCCGGATTTTCCACGGCGGAGGATTCCAACGCCTTCTACCGGCGCAATCTGGCGGCGGGGCAGAAGGGCCTGTCGGTCGCCTTCGACCTCGCCACCCATCGCGGCTATGATTCCGATCATCCCCGCGTCGCCGGCGACGTCGGCATGGCGGGCGTCGCCATCGATTCCATTTATGACATGCGGACTTTGTTTTCCGGCATTCCGCTCGATCAGATGTCGGTGTCGATGACCATGAACGGCGCGGTTCTGCCGGTGCTCGCGCTTTATATCGTGGCGGCGGAAGAGCAGGGCGTGTCCGCTGAAAAGCTTTCCGGCACGATACAGAACGACATCTTGAAAGAATTCATGGTGCGGAACACCTATATCTATCCGCCCAAACATTCGATGCGAATCATTTCCGACATTTTCGCCTTTACCTCGCAGCATATGCCGAAGTTCAACTCGATCTCGATCTCCGGCTATCACATGCAGGAGGCGGGGGCGACGGCGGATCTCGAGCTCGCCTACACGCTCGCCGACGGCGTCGAATACGCGCGCGCCGGCGTCGCCGCC
>JAKANG010000156.1 GCA_021812505.1 Pseudomonadota bacterium | reverse complement strand
AGCTTCAGGAAGGCGATGACCGAGCCGGTGAAGGTGATCGCGCCGATGGCCGCGCCGAGCGACATTTCGATCAGGCTGGCCTGATGGATGTCGCCGGGTTCGCCGATGCCGAAAGCCTGGGGCGCGAAGAGCGCGCCCGCCGCCACCAGGACCGCCGCGAGGCCGACGAGCGAGTGGAAGAAGGCGACCAGCTGCGGCATCTTGGTCATTTCGATGCGCCGCGCCAGCATGGCGCCGAAACCGCCGCCGACGCCGAGGCCGACGACCACGAGCAGCCAGCCGAAGCCGCCCGACGGCGGCTTAAGCGCCAGGGTGGTCAGAATGGCGATCGCCATGCCGATCATGCCGTAGCGATTGCCCTGGCGGGAGGTCGTCGGGTGCGACAGGCCGCGAAGCGCGAAAATGAAGAGGACGCCCGAGACGAGATAGAGAAAGGCTGCGAGATTGACGTTCATGGACCTCAGCCCTTCTTCTTGTACATGGCCAGCATTCTCGCGGTGACGAGGAAGCCGCCGAAAATGTTCACCGAGGCGAGGATCAGCGCGATGAAGCCGAAGATGCGCGCCCAGGCTGGGCCGCTGTCGAGGAAGCCCGACGCCTCGACGCCGACCGACAGCAGCGCGCCGACGACGATGACCGAGGAAATGGCGTTGGTGACCGACATCAGCGGCGTATGGAGCGCCGGGGTCACCGACCACACCACGTAATAGCCGACGAATACGGCGAGGACGAAAATGGCGAGGCGGAAGATGAAGGGGTCGATCGCGCCGCCGCTCGCCGCATGGGCCGCGGCGCCGACGGCGTCGGCCACATGGGTCAGATGGGAAGCCTGGTCGGCATAGGCTTGCGTCGCGTCGGCGGCGGCGCGGGCGGCCCGCGCCGCGTCCTGCGCCCGGTCGACCAGCGATTGTGCGTCAGTTGCCATGGAATGCGCCCCTCTCTCGGGCTCTCAAACGGGTTATTGACAAAATGCCCGGCCTGGAGCCGGACGGGCGGCCTGAAGCCGCCGCGAAATCGCGCGAAGCGCCGTCAGCTCGCCACGAAGGCGGGATGGACGACCGCGCCGCCGAAGGTCAACCGCGTCGCCTTCACCAGCTCGTCCTCGCCATCGATCTTGAGCGCCTTGCTCTCCTTGTCGATCATGGTTTCGAGGAAGGCGAACAGGTTCTTGGCGTAGAGCTGCGAGGCGGTGGCGGCGAGACGGCCGGCGACATTGAGGTGGCCGACGATCTTCACATGATTCTTCGTCACCACGACCTTGCCGGGCTTCGACAATTCGCAATTGCCGCCGCGCTCGACGGCCAGGTCGACGATCACCGAACCCGGACGCATGGAGGCCACCATGTCGGCCGTGATCAGGCGCGGCGCCGGGCGGCCCGGAATGAGCGCCGTGGTGATGACGATATCCTGCTTGGCGATGTGGGACGCCGTGAGCGCCGCCTGCTTCGCCTGATATTCCTTGGACATTTCCTTGGCGTAGCCGCCCGCGGTCTGCGCCTGCTTGAATTCCTCGTCCTCGACGGCGAGGAACTTGGCGCCGAGCGACTCCACCTGCTCCTTGGTGGCCGGGCGGACGTCGGTCGCGGTGACGACGCCGCCGAGGCGGCGCGCGGTGGCGATGGCCTGCAGGCCGGCGACGCCCACGCCCATGATGAAAATCTTTGCCGCCGGCACCGTGCCAGCCGCGGTCATCATCATCGGGATGGCGCGGCCATATTCGGCTATCGCATCGATCACGGCGCGATAGCCGGCGAGATTGGCCTGAGACGAGAGGACGTCCATGACCTGGGCGCGGGTGATGCGCGGCATCAGCTCCATGGCGAAAGCCTGGACATGGGCGTGCGCCAGGGCGAGAACCGCCTCGTTCTGGCCATACGGGTCCATGATCGCGAGAACCGCAGCGCCCGGATTGACGCCGGCAAGCGACTCGGGCGTCGGCCGGCGAACCGTCAGCACGACATCGGCGCCGGCGACGGTCGCCGGCGCGTCGGGAGCGATTTGGGCGCCTGCCTTTTCGAAATCGGCGTCGGTTACGCCGGAGCCCTTGCCGGCGCCGGCCTGCACCACAACCTCGGCGCCCAGGCCGGCGTATTTCTTGACGGTTTCGGGCGTCGCCGCGACGCGCGCTTCATTGGCGTCGGTTTCGGCGGGAACGGCAATACGCATGAATGACTCCACATGGCCCGCAGGGCGCGGGTCTTGACAAGGTCCGGCGCGCCGGAGGAGCGCGCCTCAATGGTCTTATGTCAGAGAGTAAAGAAGGCGAGGAGCAGCAGGATCAGGATGACCGTGGCCGTTCCCCATTTGACCAAGGAGGTGAACAACCGATAGGTCTCAAAATGCGCCGGATAGTCCATGTCGGACGCGCCAAGCGCGTCGTTTCCGCTCATCTGGATCGCCGCCATTATCCTCTCCTTTTGAAAGGCCTGTCTTGTCGTCGTCTCGGCCTTCAGGCGTCTTTTTTCCCAAAAGGGCCGGAACAAGGCAAGCTGTTATAAGGTAGGCGTCGCAATTTCGCCCCAACTTTCAGCGCGACACTGAAAAAATAAGGCGTTAATTCGTCGCGGACCGGCATCGCAGGGGAAATTCGGTCACAGCCCGGCGTCGGTGAGGGCTGTCGACTGCCGCGCCGCAAGGACGTCGAGATCGAAATCCTCCAGCGCCTCCTCGAACAGGCGATGGAAGTTGAGCCGCGCCGCCAGATGCAGGAAGGCGCCGCCGAGGCCGATCGCCGCGCGATCCATGAAGACGAATTCGCGCGGGATCGTCAACGGCCCCTTCTCGCGCAGCATGCGCCGCACCACCATCGCCTCGCGCCGGCCATAGGCGGCGGCCGAGACCCCGTCGGCGATGGTGCGGACGCGGTCGTCGAGCAGCGGCCCGAGGATGAAGCGCGCCCAGACAGTCAGGACCTCGATCAGATCGTTCGAGAGATTGCGGAAGCCCCAGACGCGATAGGCCTCGGCGATCTCGTCGCGCCGCCCGGCGCGCAGGCCGCGATAGAGCTGGACCACGCCGCCGACGAAGGCTGGCGGGAAAATGCGGACGCAGCCGTAATCGAGTAGATTGATCCCCGCGGGCGCGCCGTCTTCGCGAAAGACGGCGTAATTGCCGAGGTGGGGGTCGCCATGGATGACGCCATGATGGGCGAAAGGCCGCCACCACGCGGAAAAGATCGCCTGCGCCACAAGGTTGCGCCCGGCCTCCGGCGCCCCGACCAAGGAAAGAACCTTCTCGCCCTCCAGCCAGTCGAGGGTGAGGAGACGGCCGGTCGAGAGCGCTTCATGGACGCCGGGAACGCGAATGTCGCCACGCCCGGCCAGCATGGCGCGATAAAGGCGGGCGTGCTTGGCCTCGCGGCGGTAATCGAGCTCCTCGCGCAAACGCTCGGCGATTTCGGCGGCCGCCTCGCGGGCGTCGATCGCCGGCTCGACCCGCTTCTGCAAGGCGAGCGCCAGTTCGAGCTGGGCGAGATCGGCCTCGACCGCCGAGGCCATGTCCGGATATTGCAGCTTGCAGGCGACATCCGCGCCCTCAAGCGTGCGGGCGCGATGGACCTGGCCGAGCGAGGCCGCGGCCGCCGGCGTCAGGTCGAAGGCGGCGAATTTTTTCTGCCAGTCAGGCCCGAGTTCGGCGGCCATGCGCCGGCGGACGAAGGCCGCGCCCATTGGCGGCGCCTCGCTCTGCAGGCTCGCCAGGGCCTCGGCATATTCGATCGGCAGGACTTCCGGGATCGTGGCGATGAGCTGCGCCGCTTTCATCAGCGGGCCCTTGAGCCCGCCCAGCGCCCGCGCCAGCGCCTCGGCGTCGCTTTCCCGCCCCTGGCCGCGCCCCGCCCCGAGCAGGCGCGCGCCGGCGAGCCGCGCAGCGAATCCGCCCGCCTGGGCGCCCACGGCGAGATAGCGCGCGGCCCGCGCGCCGAAGCGATTGGCTTCGTCGTCCTTCATTCGGTTTGCTCCGCTCTCCCCTTTACGCGGCGAATGCGGCGAAGTCTCAGCGCCCGTAGACCCCTGTCAGCGTCGCCTTGCCGAGCGCGTTGGCGTTGACGAGGAAACCGGCGATCGAGGCGGTGGCGTGCGGCGGCAGGTCGAGCTTGTCCACCTTCAAGGCGTAAACCGTGAAATTGTAGCGATGGGGCTTGTCGCCCTTCGGCGGACAAGGACCGCCATAACCGGGAACGCCGAAATCGGTCGCGATCTGCAGCGCTCCCTGCGGCAGGCCGGCGCCGTCCTTGCCAACTCCCTGCGGCAGGCCGGTCACACTGGCCGGGATATTGATGACCACCCAGTGCCAGAAGCCCGCGCCCCCGGTTGGGGCGTCGGGATCATGGACCAGGAGGGCATAGCTCTTGGTCCCCGGCGGCGGATTGCGCCATACCATGGCGGGCGACAGATCGCCGCCATGGCAGCCAAAACCATTGTAAACGAAAGTCTCGGCGATTTCGCCGCCGCCGGGCGGAATGTCCGGGCTTTTCAGCTCGAAGGTCAAGACGCCCGCGGCGGACAGGCTCCAGACGGCCGCCAACGTCCCGGCGAAGAGAAGGGCCGAAGCCAGAAAACGTTTCACCCTCATGCTCTTCTCCTGTCCCATTCGCCCGCTCAGGGGCCGGAGTCCACACGCGCCAGAACCTCGCGGATGAACGCTTCGGTTTCCGCCGGCCGCGTTACCGGCAACATATGGCCACCCGCGATCCGCACGCATTCCGCTTGTGGCGCGCTGGCGCAAAAATCCGCGCCCTGCCCCTTCGGGTCAAGCACCTTGTCGCCTTCCCCGAACAGGACGCCGATGGGCAGGTCGAGCGCGCCATAGCGTTGCGCCATAGCCGGCAATTCGCGCGGCTGGGTCCTCACGTCGCTCGCCGCCGCGAGCAAGGCGGAAGGCCGAACGCCAAGCAGGCCGCCGCCCCGATTCCAGAACCCCGCCGGCAGGAGATCGGGCGCGAAGACCTCCTCGCGCGCCGCGCCCGCGCGCAGCATCGTCATGACCGGCCCCAAGGTCCAGGCGCCGAACCACAGCGCCAGCCGGCTGTGGCCGGAGAGAGCCGCGAAGGGTTTCGGCGGCTTCTGGACGAGATGGGTGAGCGGCGCGATCAGCGCCAGTCCGCCGATCTTTTCCCGGTGGCCGAGCGCCAGCGCCAGCGCCACGGCGCCGCCGAGCGAATGGCCGACGATGACAGGCCTTTCCAGACCCAGCGCCTCGATCGCCCCGGCGACGATCGCCGCCTGTGCGGCGAGGGTCTGGGGACGCG
>JAKANG010000155.1 GCA_021812505.1 Pseudomonadota bacterium | reverse complement strand
GCCTCTTTTCACGATCCCGCTGTCGCAGATTTCGACGGCAGGGCTTTCGCCGCGCAATACCGCGGACGCCTCCGCGCTGACCAACATGATGCGCAATCTCGGCGGATCGATTGGCATTGCGACGCTTGCGACCATCATCGACCGCCGCGAACAGTTCCATTTCTCGATCCTGTCCGAAGCGATGACGCACAACGCGCTGCGCACGCAGGAGCGCATCGCCACGCTGGCGGCGGGCTTTCAGGCGCATGTCGCCGACGCGGGGCTGGCGAAGATGCAGGCGGTCGCGACCTTGGCCATGCAGGTTCGACGCGAGGCCACGGTCATGGCCTATGCGGATGGTTTCTGGATCGTCGCAGTCGGTCTGGCCGCGAGCCTTGGCGCGATCGCTCTTCTCAGGAAACCGAAAACCTCGACTGGGCCGGTCGAGGTTCATTGAAAGCCTGGGGCGGGTCCGTTCGCGGGCCGGGCTTTGACGCCCGAAACAATGTTTTGAATTGACGCCCCGCCTATCTTTCCATGAGCTCCGACACCAGCGCGTCGAGGTGCGGCGCGATTTCGGCGGCGCGGCCGTGGAGGACGCGGTCGAAATCCTCGTCGCGCGGGCTTTCGGCGGACTCGAGATTGGACAGGACCGTGGTCGCGGGGCAGTTGCGGGCGATCTCGCCAATCGGCAGGACAAGGCCGGCGGTGCCGATGGCGACGAGGACGTCGTCCCGGGTCAGGCTGCCGAGGCTGCGCCACATTTCCGCATAGCGCGGCGCCGGCTCATTGAAGAAGACGACATTCGGCTTCACGCTTTCCAGCCGGCCGCATCGCGGGCAGCAGTCGGTCGCGGGTGAAAAGCGGCGGTAGCCGAACAGCCATTGCGCGCCGCAGGAGACGCAGCGCATGGCGGAAAGAAAGCCGTGCACGTGCATGACATAGCGGGCGCCGGCGCGCTCGAACAGGTCGTCGACGTTCTGGGTGATCAGTTCGGCGCTGTAACGCTTTTCCCAGTCGACGACGAGCCGATGCGCCTTGTTGGGGACGACCTTGCCGAGCTCCTCGCGCCGCCGCGAATAGAAATCGTGGACGAGAGCGAAGTTTTCTTCCCAGCAGTCGTAATTGCAGACGATCTCGGGGTCATATTGCGCCCAGAGGCTTTCGCCGCCGGAGGTGCGGAACGTGTCGAGCCCGGAGTCGGCGGAAATGCCGCTGCCGGAAAAGACCACGAGGCGTCGAGGCTGTCCGGTCATGGCGCTCCGTCTCGTTCAAGGCGGGCCGCAGTTAACCACGGGTCGAAGCGAGCGGCAACGTCAACGCCAGAATGGCCGGATAGCCTTGAAGCGCTTCCATTCCTTCGCCAGTTGCGCGTCGGCGATCATGGCGCCGCGGGCGTACCAGCCGGATACGATGCCCGCCGCCCGCGCAGCTTCGGAGGTATGGGACTGGCTGAGGAAATGGTCGGCGCTCGCCGCGTCATTATGGGCGCCGAGCAGCCCCTGAAGGTTCGCCGCCGCCCGCAGGAACGGCCCCGAATCGCGCTGGTCCGCAAAACAGGACGCGAAGAACTCGCCGCCATAGCGCAGGTTTTTCAGGGCGATCCGCACCTGGTGACGCTGTTCGTCGGGGAGGGTGGTCAGCTTCCTGCCGCGCTTGCGCGCGCGCTTGTAGAGGCGGTCGAGCGCCTGCGTCGCAAAGACGACGACGGGCTCGGTCAGCGTCGTCAATTCCTGGCCATTGACGGCGTTTCGCCAGCCGCGGCGCTCGACGAAGGCGGAAAGCCTCAGCACGAACAGGCTCGGCGCCGGCGATTCGATCAGGGCGCGCGTGTCGGCGTAAGCGGCGACGCGGCGCTCTTCGAGCGCGTCGAGCAAAGGCTGGAAATCTTTCCGCTCACCGAAATGGCCCATCGGCCCGTCCTCGATCAGGTCGCGCAGGGCGTCGCTGTCGCGCGCCGGGCCGAGCGCGGTGGCCAATGTCTTGGCCTCTTCCCGGAACGTCTCGAATTCGGGGCAGGGAATGGCGCGCTTCAGCATGCCGAGCGCCGAGCGCAGGCGGCGCAGCGCAACGCGCATCTGATGGACCGATTCCGGATCGTCGCTCGCGCGCAGCGAAGGCCAGTTGGCGAGGTAATGGTCGATGGCGCCCAGGATGATGCGCGTGATCCCCTCGTCGAGGTTGGCGTCAGCTGGAAGGTTGACCGCTTTGGCCTTGACGGGCTTCGGCCCGGTTCCCGCGCAGAAATGGGAAGCGCGTTCGGCCTTGCTGACATTATCGAGCCGCAGCGGCAGGCTTTCCGCGAGGATTGCCGCGAAATCGCAAAGGTCCTGCGGCTGGCCGGATTTCAGTTCGAGTTCGACCTCGCGAAGAGGCAGCTCTCTCTCGCCGGCGTGAATGGCGCCGTCGTCGAAGGCGACTTCGATGCGCGCGGCGCCGCGCGTGATCATACGGGTGATGCGATTGATCCGGGTCTCGTATTTGGCTTCGAGCGGCGCTTCGCCGATGATCTGGCGCAGGCCTTCCGCGATGTCGGCGTCGAACAGGGCGAGGTCCGGCGCCATTTTCGTCGCGCGGATCTCGATTTCGCCGCGTGAAAAAATATCGCCGGCCGTTTGCAGCGGCCATTTCAAGGTCATGAGCGGGGCGCTGCGTCCGCTTCGCCGCACCCGCAGCGCCATCTTGCGCTTTTTCAGGCCCCAGTCCGGCGTATCGAAATAAATCGAGGTCAACTTGCGCGACGGACTTGCGCCTTCGACGCGGAGAAGGGGCGAGGCAAGGGCGGCCGCGAGTCCGGCGGCGTCCGTGACGAATGTGATTTCGGTTTCCTTGCCCGCCGATGAAGCGGGCGCCGTTTTTGGGGCCGCTTCGGGCGCCTCCGCCCCGGATTGAGGCGGCGCGCCGGGAATGGCCTCGGCTGTGGGCGCGCCGGCCTTGTCGGCCGGCGCTTGCGGCTGGATTTCACTCTCGATCACGACATGCTCGACTTGGACGAGGCCGGGGCTTGGGCGTGGCCGGGACTTGCGGTCAGGGCGCTGACGATCTCTCGCCGCGCGCGCGACGGTTCCGGCGCGGGGCGCCCTCAGCGGGTGATCCTAAAACACTTTCCTCGAAATTGCCGCCGATTTTTTCGATTTTGCGCGAACCGGGATCGGAAGCAATTACAGATCATCATGTCAGGATGGGAGGTCGAGAACGCCCGCCTTGCCGCTCTTGGCGCCGAACAGAAGCCGCGCGCCGCCCGTGTCGAAGGCCAGCGCCGAGATCGCGTCGCGCTCGGCCTCGGCCTCGGTGCGGCGCACCAGGATTTCGGCGCCGTCGTTCAGCCGCACCAGCAGGATCCAGCCGTCGTCATAGCCGACGGCGACAATCAGCGATTTGGGATGGAAGGCGACCGCGGTGACGAGAACATTGGGCCGCACGCCGCATTCGCGCGGCGGCTGGCCCATGGGGCCGTCCTTGCCCGAAAAGGGCCAGACGATGCAGCCGTCGGCGCCCGAGGTCGCCAGCCACAATCCGTCATGGGACCAGGCGAAGGACCGCGTCTTGGCCGGATAGCCGGTCATGCGCATGTCCTTGCGGTCGACGAGCCGCCAGCCGTGCAGTGAATTTTCCTGCATCGAGGTGACGACGAAACGGGCGTCCGGCGACACGGTCACGTCGAGATGCGAGCCCTTCCAGGCGAGGGCCTCCGGTCCGGCGGCGGTATTCGGGAACCACAGGCTCGCGCCATTGTAATGGGCGGCGGCGAGGCGATAGCCCTTGGCGAAGAAGGCGACGCCGCGCACCGAGGAGGGCGCGGTCCAGGTCTTGATTTCGCCCTTGGCGTCGCGGGCGCGCACGGTCTTGCCGGTCGACCACGCCAAGGCGCCGTCCGGCCGGCAGGCCAGGGCGTCGATCCAGCCTTTTTCGCGGGCCAGAACGTCCGTCTTTCCGGCGGCGTCGGTCGCGGCGATCGCGCCATCGTCGCCACCGGTGTAGAAACGGGCGCCGTCGCAGGCCGCGATGAGGATCGCGCCGTCTTCGTGGGCCTTGATGCGGCGCTCTTCGCCGATTTCCGCCAGCAGGATGTGGCCGTCGGCCAAGGCGAAGGCCGGAACGCGGCCCAGGAAGCTGGCGGCGACGATCTCTTCGCCGGCCTCGATCGGCGTCACGCGGTCGGTAAGCGAGGAAAGGCTCATTCTGTCTGTCCGTTCTAGGCGGCGCGGCCGCAGGCGGCCGCCTGGTCGTCAAAAGCTTCGATCATGCGCCGCGCCCGGCCGAGATTTTCCTCGGAGAGCGCCTGAGCCGTCGGGCCCCAGGCGATCTTTTCGCGGGCGAGCAGCACGCATTCGGGGAAATGCCTGCGCACCATGTCGAAATCGTGCAGGACGGCGACCACGGTGCGGCCTTCCGCGTGCCAGCGCTCGATGAGGCCGAGCAAGTCGCTGACCGTGCGCTCGTCGATGGCGGAAAAAGGCTCGTCGAGCAGGAGCAGCGAGGCGTCCTGGAGCAGCAGGCGGGCGAACAGCAGCCGCTGCGTCTGGCCTCCCGAGAGCGCGCCGATCGGGCGGCGCTCGAAACCGGCGAGGCCGACCGCCTCGAGCGCCTCATTCACTTTCGCCACGTCGGCGCGGTTGAGCCCGCCGAACAGGCCGGTTCGGCGCCACAGGCCCATCGCCGCCATGTCGAAGACGTCGATCGGGAAGCTCAGGTCCACCTGCGCGGCCTGCGGCAGATAGCCTATGTCGCGGGTTTGCGCGCCGCCGAGGTCGATTCGGCCGCCCATGGGCTTCAGAACGCCGGTCAGAGCCTTGAACAGGGTCGATTTTCCAGCGCCATTGGGGCCGCAAACGGCGAGCAGCGCGCCAGGGACGATCTCGCCGTCCAGATGATGAACGGCGGGGTGGCGGTCATAGCCGAGGGTGAGGTTATGGAGAACGACCCGCGGCGCGGGCGTGCGAAGGCTCATGTCAGCGCCCAATAGACGCCACTCCACAGCAGGGCAAGCGCAATGGAGACAATCCCGAGGCGCTGGAGCGCGGAGAGCCGCAGGAGCGAGAAGCCGGGGACATAGGCGGCCCGCGCCGCATGGGCGCGCCCATGGCCGCTCCCATGCTGATGCTCATGCTTATGTTCGCGCCCATCGCTATTCGTCATGATGCCTGTCGCGAGCCAGAGTGCGCCGGATGGGCTCGATCATCTCCGGACCGGTTCATGCGCGACGGCCGTGCGCATGAAATAATAGAGGCCGACGAAGCCGATGACGACGAAGATCAGTTCGAACGCACGGGCGTAGCCCG
>JAKANG010000154.1 GCA_021812505.1 Pseudomonadota bacterium | reverse complement strand
AAAAAGGCTGAACAGGTCCTGCGCGACAGTGAACAGTTCAAGGGTTTTCTGCTCGAACTGGGCGACGCGCTCAAGCCGCTGGGCGATCCCGACGCGATCAAGGACGCCGCCAGCGGCGTTCTGGGGCGACAAATCGGCGCCAATCAGGTTCTCTATGCCGAAATCGATCCAACCGACGTCTTTGCGCTCGTATCGCGGGACTGGAATGACGGTTCGATGGCGAGCAATGTCGGAGCGCACAAACTCATTGATTTCGGTCCGGAATTTATCGCCGATCTGAAGGCTCGAAAGACGGTCGTCATCGACGACGTCACGACCGATCCGCGCACATCCTCGCACTGGGCCCAGGCGATGTTCGAGGCGCGAAACATCAAAGCCTTGATTTGCGTGCCGCTGGTCAAAAAAGGCCGGCTGGTCTCGGTTTTATCCGTCCACTGCCATTCGGTCCGCCATTGGCGCGATTTCGACGCTTCCATGGTCGAAGAGGTCGCCGAGCGAACCTGGGCCGCCCTGGAAAGCGCGCGAGCCGAGCTGGCCTTGCGCGAAAGCGAGGCGGCGCGGCGCGAAAGCGAAAAGAATTTCCGATTATTGGCCGATGCGATGCCCCAGCTCGCGTGGATCGCCCGAGCCGATGGTTACGTGATTTGGTATAATCAGCGTTGGCATGACTACACCGGCGCGGCTCCCGGGCAGACCGAGGGGTGGGGCTGGAGAACCTTTCATGACCCTGACATCCTCCCCCTGGTCATGGACCGGTGGATGGCGTCGATCACGACGGGCAAGCCATTCGACATGACCTTCCCGCTACGTGGCGCCGACGGCAAATTCAGGCCGTTTCTGACCCGCGTGATGCCCATTCTGGACCCCGACGGCAAAGTCCTTCAATGGTTTGGAACCAACACGGATGTGACTGAACAGAAGGCGATGGAGGAAGAGCTTCGTCAGGCGAAGCTCGGAGCCGAACGCGCCAATCTCGCCAAGGGCAAATTTCTAGCGGCGGCCAGCCACGATCTGCGCCAGCCGGTCCAGTCGCTCACTCTGCTCCTCACAGTCATCAGGCGCCAGCTTTCCGAGACGGCGCTGGCGAACGAGGCGATAAGCCTCGCCGAGGTTTCGGTGACCAGCCTCAATGTCATGCTGGCCGGGATTCTCGATCTATCCCGTCTCGACGCCGGGGTCGTGGCGCCGCATTTCGAGAGTGTGGACCTCGGCGAGTTCGTCTGCCGGCTGGCGCGTGAATATCAGTCGCGAGCCGCGGCGAACGGCCTCGTCCTGCGCGTCGCGCCTCGCGCCTTGCGCGCCAGGACCGATGCCGCGCTGCTGGAGCGGATCCTGCGCAACTTGGTCGAAAACGCCCTTCGCTACACGGCCGAAGGCGGCGCTCTCATCGGCTTGCGTCGCCGCGGCGAGAGGGTTCGGATCGACGTCATCGACACCGGCATTGGCATTCCAGCCGATCAACAGGCGGAAATCTTCGAAGAATTCCGGCAGCTCGACAATCCGGCCCGCGACAGCAGCAAGGGACTTGGCCTCGGTCTGGCCATCGCTTCCCGTCTCGCCCGTCTTCTGGGCGCCGAGCTTGAGGTCAGTTCAAGGCTCGCCCGCGGCGCGCGTTTTTCGGTGCTTCTTCCGATTGATCACAGCGCGCCGGCCGACCGTCCGGCGCAGACCGCGGTTGACGATCCCGGCGGCCGTATTCTCGTGATCGAAGATAACCCCACTGTGCGCGCGGCCTATGTCTCCATGCTGTCTCTTTGGGGCTATGAAGTGCTGGGCGCAGCCAGCGGCGAGGAGGCGATCGACCGCGCCGCGTTGGAAAATTGGCGCGTTGAAGCCATTATCGCCGATTATCGCCTGGGCCCCGGCCTGACCGGCGCCCGCGCCGTAGCGGAAATTGCGCGCCAGGCCGGACGCCCTGTTCCGGCCATGCTCGTTACCGGCGACACCGCCCGGGAACGTCTCGTAGAAGCCTCAGGCAGCGGTTTCGTCTTGCTGCACAAGCCTGTCAACGCCGCGGAGCTGCGTCAAAAGCTGGCGAGTCTCCTGCGAGAGGGGCGTGACAGGTCGTCAGATCCGCCGGCGCCCCGCATGAACGGAAGCGTGTGACGCCGCTCGCGCGGGCTGCGTTGGGGCAGAGGCCGCCCGGGCTGATCGGCGCAGAACCCGGCGGACGTTCAAGCGTCGCTTTGCGCCAGGTTGAATGGAAACCGGCCTAAATGGATGACGAGATTGTCGGCCAGGAATGGCGATTTGTTACCGCGAGCAACATGCGCACCAGTTCGGGCAAGCTGCCGGCCTGCGTTTTCCTCATGATATTGGCGCGATGGATCTCGACCGTCCGGAAACTGATGCCCAGTTCGCCGGCTATCACCCTGTTCGACTTTCCATCGACCAGCCTGTCCAAGACATCTTGCTCGCGGGTGGTCAAGGTCGACAGACGCGACCGTATTTCCTGCGTCGAGGCGCTCTGTTCCGGATCGACGACCTGGCGGCGCAGGGCCTTGCGAACGGAAGCAAGCAGCAAAGCGTCGTTGACCGGCTTTTCCATGAAATCGGCGGCGCCTTTCTTCATCGCGTCCACGGCAAGCGGAATATCGCCCTGTCCGGTGATGAGGATGACCGGAAGGTTCAGCCCGCGCGCCTGAACCTCCGCCAGGAGGTCGACCCCGCTCATCTCCGGCAATCGGACATCGGTGATGACGCATCCGCGTTCCTCGGGTCCGATCGCCGCGAGGAATTGCTGCGCCGATGAATAGGTCCTGGATTCAATGCCCTCCGTCGCCAGGAACAGGCGGATGGACTTGCAGACAACGGGATCGTCGTCGATAACATGAACTACCTGAGACATCGTCATGACCGCAGTGGTGAAAGTCTGAATCTCGGGTCAAACTGAAGAAGTCTATCCGGCGTGACCGGCGGATAGGGCGGTATTCTTGTTTTCGCCGTCGGACGCAGGGGACACGCGACCGACCGCCGGATATGCGAAGCTTCGGCTGGCGCAACGCCGACACCGTCCAGGCCACCTGAACGACGTCAGCAACGCGGCTTCGCGCACGCCGACGCCATTTTTGTTAACATGTGATCTAAATAGCAATTGCGTAACTTATTTGCAACAAATACGTTCTAATTTCGCGTGTTGACCTTAACGCGGAAATTCATTCTGGCGGAGTCCCTCGAAGCCGACGTCGCGATGGCGGCGGAATTCGCCGAAATATCCCCAAGCCCGGGGCCGCGGCGCAGCGCCACCGAACGCGAGCCGGGCGTCCAGCGCATCGTTCGGGCGCGACACGGTTTCGACTGGCGACGACTGGCTGCAATCTTCAAGGACGTCATGGTCCACGAACGCATGGTCGCGGCCGCCTCACCGGCCATCCGTTTGGCCAGGCGCCGAAGGATCGGCGGCGTCCTGCCCGGACCGCGAAAGCCGGAGAGGCCATCGACGCCCCGGAAACGAGCCGTGATGTGTCGTAGCGGCTTCGCTTTTTCTCGAACAGGAAAAAACGCCCGAACGATCGAGACCCTCGGCCGGTCACGACCGCCCCCGCTTCGGTGCGCGCCTGGTGGATCAGCGCGGGCTTCCCGTTTGGGAGGTTTGTCATCTGCGCGACCTTGAGCTGCACCGCACAGCCTTCGCGATCGACTACGAAGGCCAGTTTCCGGGCCTGCTCGCGCGCCACCCGCGTGGCCGCCGGGCCGTGCTGATGACGCAGCGTTTTCGCGTGGATTTCGATTCTGCTGAGCCAGTTTCCTTACGCGCAAATATCACATCCCGATGTCGCTCTGGCCGAGCGCGCCCCAAATCCGGATCGCTTCCACGAAAAAATTCCGGCGCAGATATATGTTCCTCGAAAATTTTGAGGCGGAGGACCTGTGCGCCGGCTGCCATCTTGGCTGACGGCGCATCGCCTGTCGATCGAACCGAGAGCGCGGCTTCAAGGGCGGGCGACGTCCTCTTGCCTCCATTCCAGAATGGTCTTGCTTTCCGGCGCCGGTTCAAATGCGATATCGCGCCGGCCAAAGGTTATTTCTCCTGACGCCCCATCGAGGGCGATCCAATCGCCCTGACGAATGGCTCGGCCCCCGATTGTCGCGCCGCGCCCGTCGGCGTCGATCGTCAGGGCGGCGCAGCCCACCAGACATACTTTCCCCATTTGCCGGGCGACGACCGCCGCATGGGAGGTGCGGCCGCCGATCGCGGTCAGGACGCCGTCCGCCGCGGCGAAACCGGCGATGTCCTCGGTTGAGGTGTCGCGCCGGATGAGGATCGCCTTTTCGCCGCGACGAGCCAGATCCTCGGCCTGCGCGCCGGCAAAACAGGCGCGCCCGCAGGCGACGCCCGGCGCGGCGACGACAGCGTGCGCGACCACCGGGGCGGTCTCGACAAAAGTGGTTTCGCCGACCTTGGCGACGTCGATTCCCGCGACCCGCCGCAGCGCCTCGGCGCGATCGATCAGTCCCTCGGCCACCAGATCGACCGCGATCTTGAGCGCAGCGCGCGGGGTGCGTTTGGCGGAACGGGTTTGCAGCAGGAAGAGTTTGCCGTTCTCGATGGTGAACTCGATATCCTGCATGTCGCGCCGCGCCTTTTCCAGCGTCCCGACGCTTTCCTCCAATTGCCGCGCCGCTTGCGGCAGGCGATCGCGCAATTGCGCCGCGTCAAGCGGCGTGCGCCGTCCCGAAACGACATCCTCGCCCTGCGCGTCGAACAGGAAATCGGCATAGAAGGTTTTGGCGCCGTTGGCGGGATCGCGCGAAAAGGCCACGCCCGAGCCGGAAGCGCCGCCGGCGTTGCCGAAGGCCATGATCTGGACCGTGACGGCGGTGCCGAGCAGATGGTCCAAGCCGTTCATCCGGCGGTAGGTTTCGGCGCGCGAACCGCGCCAGGACAGGTAGACCGCGCGGGCGGCACCGAAAAGCTGCGCCATCGGGTCCGGCGGCGGGCCGGCGTCCTCGGCGATAACGAGAAACGCACTGGCCAGCCGCTCCAAAGCTTCGGGATCGAGCTCGCCCTCATGGGCGACGCCTTCAGCCTCGATCATGCGCGCCAGCGCCTGGTCGAAGGGCGCCGTCTCCATCCCGCCGACGACTTCAGCATAGGCCTGGATGAACCGCCGCCAGGAGTCGAACGCGAGGCGTGGATTTCCCGTCGCACGGATCAGACCGTGGACGCTGACCGCGTTCATGCCGACATCGAGCACTGTCTCCAGCATGCCCGGCATGGAGTGTTCCGCGCCAGAGCGCACCGAGACGAGGAGCGGCGCGCGGGCGTCGCCGAGCTTGCGCC
>JAKANG010000153.1 GCA_021812505.1 Pseudomonadota bacterium | reverse complement strand
CTCCATGCTCGCCCACGAGATCAAGAATCCGCTGTCGGGCATTCGCGGCGCCGCGCAATTGCTCGACACGGCGGTGGGCGACGACGACCGCGCCCTGTGCCGCCTGATCTGCGACGAGACCGACCGCATCGTGTCGCTGGTCGAGCGGATGGAGGCTTTTTCCGACGGCCGCCCGGTCGAGCGCGGTCCGGTCAATATTCACGAGGTGTTCGACCACGTTCGGCGCGTCGCGCAAGCCGGCTTCGCGCGCCGCATCCGCTTCGTCGAGAATTACGATCCGTCCCTGCCGCCGGTGCTCGCCAATCGCGACCAGCTGATCCAGGTTTTCCTGAATCTGGTCAAGAACGCCGCAGAGGCGATCGGCGAGGATTCGCTCGATGGCGAGATCGAGCTGACCACGGCCTTTCGCCCCGGCGTCAGCATCCGCGCGCCCGGCAACGCGGCGCCGGTCAGCCTGCCTCTGGAATTCTGCGTGCGCGACAACGGCCCCGGCGTGCCGGACGACCTGATGTCCCACCTGTTCGATCCCTTCGTCACCACCAAGGCTTCAGGTTTTGGCCTCGGACTTGCATTGGTGGCGAAGATCGTCGGCGATCACGGGGGAGTCATCGAATGCGAATCCCTTCCGCGAAAAACGCTCTTCCGTGTGCTCATGCCCGTCTATTCCGCTCGCGCCGCCTGAATCTGGAAATTTTTGGAGGTCATTGAATGCCCACCGGCAATATTCTCGTGGCGGACGACGACGCGGCCATCCGGACGGTCGTCGGTCAGGCGCTGACGCGCGCGGGATATGAAGTGCGCACCACCGGCGCCGCCGCCACCCTGTGGCGCTGGATTCAGTCCGGCGAGGGCGATCTGGTCATCACCGACGTGGTGATGCCCGACGAAAACGCCTTCGAGCTTCTGCCGCGGGTGAAAAAGGCGCGGCCGGATCTGCCGGTCATCGTCATGAGCGCGCAGAACACTTTCATGACGGCGATCAAGGCCTCCGAGCGCGGCGCCTATGAATATCTGCCCAAGCCCTTCGACCTCAAGGAGCTTCTGGCTGTCGTCGGACGGGCGCTGAGCGAGCCCCGGAACCGCCCGCCCGCGCCGGAGCCCGAGGAGATCGAGGGCATGCCGCTGATCGGGCGCTCGCCCGCCATGCAGGACATCTATCGCGCTCTGGCGCGGCTGATGCAGTCCGACCTGACCGTGATGATCACCGGCGAATCCGGCACCGGCAAGGAACTGGTCGCCCGCGCCCTGCACGATTACGGCAAGCGCAAGAAGGGGCCCTTCGTCGCCATCAATGTCGCCGCCATTCCGCGCGACCTGATCGAAAGCGAATTGTTCGGCCACGAGAAGGGGGCCTTCACCGGCGCCAGCCAGCGTTCGGTCGGCCGTTTCGAGCAGGCCGAGGGCGGCACGCTGTTCCTCGACGAAATCGGCGACATGCCGATGGACGCTCAGACCCGGCTCCTGCGCGTGCTCCAGCAGGGCGAATACACTACTGTCGGCGGCCGCACCCCGATCAAGTCCAATGTCCGCATCGTCGCGGCGACGAATAAGGACCTGCGCATCCTGATCCAGCAGGGCCTGTTCCGCGAGGACCTGTTCTTCCGCCTCAATGTCGTGCCCTTGCGCCTGCCGCCCTTGCGCGAGCGCGCCGAGGACATCGGCGATCTGGCGCGGCATTTTTTTACCCAGGCGGCAAGCGAAGGACTGCCGCTGAAGGTGCTGGAGCCGGCGGCGCTGGAGCGGATGAAGCGCTATCGCTGGCCGGGCAACATTCGCGAACTGGAAAATCTCGTCCGCCGCCTGGCCGCGCTCTATCCGCAGGAAATGATTTCCGAGCAGATCATCGTAGCCGAACTGGGCCTCGATATTTCGCGCGAAAGCGGCGCCTTTCTGGCCCCGCCCGCCGGTCCGGCGCCTTCGGCCACCGCGCCGACGCGCGACCTCGACGAATCGCTCGCCATGGCGGGCGAGCGCCACCTGACGGATCTGTTCAAGGCCCACGGCGACAGGCTGCCGCCGCCCGGCCTCTATCACCGCATCCTGCGCGAGATCGAATATCCGCTGATCTCGATCGCGCTTGCCGCGACGAGAGGCAACCAGATCAAGGCCGCGGAGCTTTTGGGGCTGAACCGCAACACCTTGCGCAAAAAAGTGCGCGACCTCGACGTGAGGCTGATGCGCTCGTCAAGGTGAACTTTGGCGGCGGGGGGGAGCCAACGGGCAAGTCAGATTTGCGCGCCTACTCCTGGCGTTCTCGCCGACGGCCAACGTAAAATCGCGAGCGTTATCTTCAATGCAGAGTCAGGTCGGCGATTGCGGGCGGCGCGTCGGCGTCGCGATTTGACAAGCCTAATTCGGCATCACCGGCGGATGATAGGGGAGCGTATAGGCGAGGGCCCACAACAGGAACAGCACCAGCGGCAGCATGACCAGCAATTGCAGGAAAGTGAAGCCGACGATATTGCGCGCGCGGAGGCCGAGAACGCCGAGCAGCGGCAGCATCCAGAATGGATTGATGAGGTTTGGCAGTGCTTCGGCCGCGTTATAGACTTGGACCGCCCAGCCAAGGTTCACTTGGAGATCGTTCGCGGCCTTCATCAGATAAGGCGCTTCCAGGAGCCACTTGCCGCCTCCCGAGGGGACGAAAAATCCCAGGATCGCCGAATAGACGCCGATCGCGAGCGGATAGACGTGCTGGGTGGTCAGGCTCACGAAGGCATGCGCGATCTGATCCGACAGGGTATGTCCCGCGCCGTTTTTGGGCTGCGTCAGGATGGCCGTGATCGCGCCATAGAAGGGGAACTGGATCAGCACGCCGGTCGTCGCCGGGACCGCCTTGGCGACGGCGTTGAGAAAGCGCCTGGGCCGCCAGTGCAACAGCAGGCCGGCCATGATGAAAATGAAATTGTAGGTATTCAGATTTGAAATGGCGAGCATCGCGCTTTGGCGCGTAAATTCGTGAATGACCCAGCCCGCCGCTACCAGGACCAGTAAAACCGTCACGATCGGCGAATGTTCGAGCCATTCGCCGGGCTGGGTTGGCGACTGGTCTTCAACCTTGTCGCCGGCGACGTCGACCCCCATCGCTTCCGCCGTCAGGGCCCTGTCCGCCCCGGGGGCGGACCAGGTCGCGATCAGGGTTGACACCACGATGCTGATCACGGCGATTATCATCGATTGCCACAGGAAGATGGTTTCTGTGAAGGGGATGACGCCGGTGACCGGCAGCAGGCTCTTGGGCAGGCTTGCGGCGTTCGCCTGCAGCAGGGCCGACGAAGAGGACAGGCCGAGCGCCCAGACGGATCCCAGGCCGAGATAAGCCGCCGCGCCCGCGGCGCGATAGTCCATGCGAAGGTCGCGCCGTCTGGCGAGGGCGAGCACCAGCAGCCCGCTGAAAATCAGGCTGAACCCCCAGTTGAGGAGCGAGGCCGTGGTGCTGACCGCGGCCACCATTCCGACCGCGCTTACCCCGCTTTTCGGCCATGCCGCGAGGGCGCGGATAAGACGGGCGGCTGGCGTGGAGGAAGCGACGACATAGCCGCCGATCGCGACGAACGCCATTTGCATGGTGAAGGTAATCAGGCTCCAGAATCCGGCGCCGAAGGCGATGCTGACGGATTCCGGCGTGGCGCCGTTGATCATCGCGCCCGCGGCGACGATGACGACGGCGATGGCCACAAAGATGAAGGCGTCGGGAAACCAGCGTTCGGCCCATGCCGTGAAGCCGATCGCCAGTCTGACCAGACTCCCTTGCTGCGCGGCGTCGCCGGGGGCGTTCGTGGAGCCGGTCATGGACGTTCCTTTCCTTGCGCCGCAATTCTCGCCGCCGTGGCGGCGGCTGGGCTTGCTCGGAAAATTTTTGCACGGTCGTTAAAAAATGAGAAGACAGCCAAGGTCGCGAGCGGCGGTTGAAACGCGAATGTCCGCGGCCGAAGCCGGTTGGCTCGACCTCAATCGCAACACGCTTGGCCAGAAGGTCCGCGGCCTCGATGTGCGGCCGATGCGTTCGGCGCGGTGAGGGCGTCGGTCCCGTTCGCGTAAAGAGCTGGGCGCGTCGCCAAGGGAATTCCCCGCGCTGTCGATCTCCGCCGGATTCAATCGACCGGCAGGCCGGAAGCCTTCCATTCCGGAAAACCATCCTCCAGGCGGCGCGCCGAAAAGCCGTGCTGGCGCAGCAGCGCCACGGCCTCGAAGGCGAAGACGCAGTAAGGACCGCGGCAATAGGCGACGACGTCGCGGTCCTTGGGCAGATCGCGCAACTGCTTCTCCAGTTCCCGTAATGGCGCGTTGATCGCCTGCGGCAGATGGCCGGCGTCGAATTCGTCCTCCGGGCGGACATCGAGCACGGTCACCAGCCCGTCCCGCATCCGCCGCGACAATTCCTGGCGCGACACCGGCTCCAGCGCGTCGCGCTCGCGGAAATAGCCGCCGACGATTTCCCGGACCTCGGCGACATTGCGCTCGCCCACGCGGTGCAGGGCCGCGACAAGATCGAGCACGGCGGGGTCGTTCACCCGGTAAAGAATATGGGCGCCATTGCGGCGGGAAACGAGCAGCCCGACCTTGCGCATCAAGCGCAGATGCTGCGACGCATTGGCCACCGAAAGGCGGGCCGCCGAGGCCAGATCGTCAACGCTGCGCTCGCGCTGCGCCAGCAATTCGAGGATGACCAGCCGGTGGGAGTTGCCCAGCGCCTTGCCGACCTCGGCAAAGCGCGTGAAGAGCTCGAATTTGGGGGAGGGACTTGACATCGGCGGCCCGATATTAAACTATTCAACATAATTATTGAATGGCATCGGCCGGGCAATGTCAAGCGACGCATTCGCGGCGCAAGAAAAACCGGCGGATTCGATCTTCGGCAAGATGGGAGCCGCGCGTGATCCTCAGACAATTCCTCCATATGAACCCGGTCGGCGCGTCCTATCTTTTCGGGTGCGGCGGCAAATCCTGCGCCGCGGTGGTCGATCCGATCGGCGACATCGCGCCCTATCTGCAAGCCGCGCAGGATACGGGGATGAAAATTCTCTATGTCGTGGACACCCATATCCACGCCGATCACGCCTCGTCCGGCCGCCAGCTCGCGGAAGCCGCCGGGGCCGAATATGTGCTGTTCGCCGGCGCGGACGCCAAACCTGCCTTTCGCGGGGTGAAGGACCGCGACATCCTGCCGCTGGGCAATGTGACGGCCGAGGTGCTTCACACCCCCGGCCACACGCCGGAGCACATCTGCCTGCTGGTCACCGACCGCACCCGCGCGCCGGAGCCGTGGTTCCTGCTCACCGGCCATACC
>JAKANG010000152.1 GCA_021812505.1 Pseudomonadota bacterium | reverse complement strand
GCCATGGTTTCGACCCGACCAAGCCGCGCGAAATCCTCAACCGCTGGATCATCGGCGAAGCGGCGCGGGCGGTCTCGGAGGTCGAAACCGCGCTGACCCAGTATAAATTCAACGAGGCGGCGCAAGGCGCCTATCGCTTCGTCTGGAACATTTTCTGCGACTGGAGCCTGGAGCTGGCCAAGCCGCTGCTGCAGGGGCCGGACGGCCCGGCCAAGGACGAGACACGCGATTCCATCGCCTTCGTCCTCGACCAGATCTGCAAGCTGCTCCATCCTTTCATGCCCTTCCTCACCGAGGAAATCTGGGCGATCCGCGGCCAGGACTGTCCGCGCGAATCCATGCTGGCGCTGGCGCAATGGCCCGATCTGCGTGGGTTGGAGGATGCGGATTCGGAAGCGGAAATCGGCTGGCTGGTCGATGTCGTCTCCGCGGTGCGCTCGGCGCGCGCCGAAATGAACGTGCCGGCGGGCGCGCTCGCGCCGCTGGTCATGGTCGGGGCGTCGGACGCAGACGAACGCCGGGCCCGACGCTGGGCCGAGACGATGCAACGGCTGGCGCGCCTCTCCGGCATCGAAACGCGCGCCAAGGCGCCGCCGCAATCGGTTCAACTGGTCGCGCGGGGGACGGTCCTGGCGCTGCCGCTCGAAGGCGTAATCGATTTCGACGCCGAGCGCGCGCGGCTGGAAAAGGCCGTCGCCACTGAGCAAAAGGAAATCGCCAAGATCGACGCCAAGCTCGGCAACGCCGATTTCCTGCGCCGCGCGCCGGAAGAAGTGGTCAATGAAAACCATGAGCGTCGCGAGCAGGCCGTCGCGCGCCTCGAAAAATTCACGGCCGCCCTGAAGCTGCTGGGGTGAACGGCGCTTTGGCGTTCGCCATGTTCAATTCTTCGCGATCCGCGCGCTTGGCTTTTTTGCAACCTTTTTCGGCGAAACTTGCTTTGCTTCCATGAATCAAGCTTCTGCAGACATGAGTCGCGACGCCTTTTGTGGCTTGGGCGCCACAGTCGGAATTCAACTTCAGAAAGCCCGAAGTTTGAAAAGGCGCCGCCGCGATTCAGCCATAAAAGAGAAGCTACTTCATTGGGCTTAGGCGTCCTGAGAGGAAGACGCCGGGAGACTGAGCGTAATGTCGGCGTTGGGGCGAATCTTTCTGGCGGGTCTGTGCGCCGCGTGCTGCGGCGCGGCGGCGTTCGCCTTCGACGGCTCCGGCCCCGCCTCGTCCTCGGGCAAGACCAAGACTCTCGACATTTTCAAGAACCCTCACCAGGCGCTGGAGGCGGCGCTGGAGGACTTTCGCGCCGGTCACGGGGCTTCTTCCGTCGAGGCGCTCAAATACGCCGCCGCGGGCGGCGAGACGCTGGCGCAATGGAAGCTGGGGAAAATGTACGCCGACGGCGACGGCGTGCCGCGCGACGACTACAAGGCCTACCAATATTTCCTTGAGATCGTTGATAAATATGACGCCGATGCGGCCAACTGGCGAGAGTATTCGGTTGTCGCCAGCGCCTTTGTCGCGGTGGGGGTGTTCGAACTCAATGGCATCGGCGGATCCCGTCTGAAGGCGGACCCGGAGCGCGCCATGCGCATGTTCCGCTACGCCGCCAGCAATTTCGGCGATCCCGACGCCCAGTATAATCTTGCCCGGCTTTATATGGACGGCGCGGCCGGCCTTGCCAAGGACAATCGCCAGGCGGCGCGCTGGCTCCACCTCGCCGCCGAAAAGGGCCATGTCGAATCCCAGGCGCTGCTCGGTCACCTGCTGTTCAGCGGCGATGGCCTGCCGGCTCAGCGGGCGCGCGGCCTGATGTGGCTGACGCTTGCGCGCGAGGGCGCGAACGGCAAGGTCCAGCAATGGGTCCAGGTCCTCTACGATCAGGACATGAAGGCGGCCAGTGACACGGATCGGCAGGTCGCGCTGGTCTATCTCGAACAGCATCTGAAAAGGCGCGATTGACCGTTCCGCGCACAAAAAACGGCCCGGACGCCCAGGCCGTTTTCGTTTTCCTGACGCCGCGCGGCGACCTTCGATCAGAAGGTCGGCAGGAAGGACAGGGCGCCGGTGCGATAGTGATAGGCGATCTCAAGCCCGGCCGTGAATTGGTCGCGGGAGCCGGTACGGAGGACGAGCGGGCTGTTCGCGACGCTTCCGGTCAGAACCTGATAATTGCCGAAAACGCTGACGCGCCACAGTTCGTTCACTTCATAGCGCGCGGCTGCGGTGAGACCGGCCGAGGTCAGGCCGCCTGAAGCGTTATAGGGCGTGAGCACGCCGCCAATCGACTGGTTCACCGCCGCCTGGAACGGGCTGACCGAGAAAAAGGCGTTGGCGTATTGGTCATTGTTGAAATTCAACCGTGGGCCGACTGACAGCGTCACCGGCCCCCATTTCTGCCAGACGTCGCCAATGAGGCCGAAGGCCCAGCCATCGTAGCCGGAGACGGCCTTGCGCGCCTCGGCGCGCACGCGCAGGAAGGACAAGGGCGTCCATTCGGCGAAGGCGCCCAGTTCGATGCTGGCGTCGACGGAATTCATCCCATAGAGGGCGAGATTGTTCCGCACGGAGCGGTTGTTGACCCAGTTTCCAGCGGGACCGACCGCGAACCAGTCGTTATGGAGCACGACAAAGCTGAAATCGTCGTCGGGCGAGCTGAAACGCGGAGGCTGATCCTCGCGGCGAAACTCCAGGGTGGGCAGGCCATAGAAAGCAGAGCCCTTGGCGCCGGGATAGCTCGGCTGGATGCCGCCCATGCCGCCGACCGTGACGATCCATTGGGGCGTCGAGGTCGGCGCGTTGAAGTTCAGAAACGGAACCTGCAGATCGTCCGCACGCGCGGCGCTCATGCCGATGGCGCCAGAGAGAAAGACGGCCGAGACCGAGAGGCCGCGCGATGACATTTTCAAGGTAATGTCTCCTAAATCCTGCCTTCATTTCTAACAGCGGCGAATGTCGAAGAACAGGCGTTTCGGCGCGCGAGAACAAAGTTGTCGACGGCGTCATTTTCTTGCAACAGTACGCCAGATGAGGATCGGGACTTGCCCAGACAGACTTTCGCCCTGACAAAAGCGCCGGCCTTTTTGGCGCGGGGAATGATCCAGCTCTATCGCGTGACCCTGTCGAGCGTGGCGGGCCGCCAATGTCGCTATATGCCGACCTGCTCCGCCTTTACCGACGAAGCCATCGCCCGCCACGGTCTTTGGGCCGGCGGCTGGATGGGCCTGTCACGCATCTGCCGCTGCCACCCCTGGGGCGATTCCGGCTTCGACCCGGTTCCGCCAAAATTGCCCGACGGCGCCGACGCCCTGCATCCTTGGCGCTATGGCTCCTGGCGCAGGCGCCCGGTCTGCGAGGCGGCCGAAGGGCGGGAACCCCGGCCCTGATCATTCATGCGCCATCACCTCCAGCGCCAAAGCGTAGAGCCGGTAGCGCTGGAGATCGGGCAGGGCTTTCATCGCGTCGAGATAGATCACGCCGTTCTGGCATTGCTGCGCGTCGCTGAGCGGCGGATCGGGGATCTTGCCGTCGAGCAGAAGGCTGGCACCGGCCTTGTCCACGCCCTTGGCCAGCATCAGCTTTTCCAGATCGTCGAAATCGCCCGCAGCCGGCGCCTCGCGGTCGATCTTTTTCTGCGCGCCATCGGCGATCGCGTCGAGCCCGGCCACGGCCTCTTCGGCCATAAGCGTGCGATGGGCGCTGGCGAAAGTGGCGAAACGGTCGACGGACGCGCCGTTGAGGAAATCGACGCAAAGCGCGGGGTCGGTCGCCGCAAGCTGTTTCAGCACCCTTTGATGCGCCTCGAACATTTTGTCGAGCGCCGCGCCGCCGGCTTTGGCGCCCAGCAGGCCGCGATTGCGCCGCAGGGTCTGGACGGCGAGGCTGACGAAAAGGTCGGCGGCGTCGTCATGGTCCTCGACGCCTTGAGATAACGCCATTCTCTCCGCGGCGTCATAATCGGCGGGGTAAAGCGCGCGGAGCCTGGTCAGAAAAGCCCGATATTCCGGGGCCTCCGCCAGCCGGTCCTTGAGGGCGGCGCGTTTTTGCGGGTCGATGGCCTCGGCGGGCGCTTTCGGCGTCGTCACCGGATCGGCCGTGACCGGGATCGTCGTCACCGGCTTTGCCGCGAGCGGCGGTTCGGCCGGCTCCGGCTTCCGGGTTCCGCTGGCGAGAAACAGGCTGCCGAAAGTGGCGGCGAGAGCCGCCGCCGCCGCCAGAATCGCGATCCGAATATGTTGTTTCCAAGGACCCATGACGCGCCGAACAGCTTGTTATACGGTTTCCGCAAGATTGTTTCGCAATTCCCCCGGAAATGTCGTGGCGCGAAAATTCCCCACGTCGAAAGAGGATTTTCGCGCCAGAGGGATATGAATTCCGCACGCGGAATTCGTATCGCAGGGCGCGCACTCTGGCCCAGGCGACGCTCGCGCGTCAATGACTGAACCGCACATGGCGTTGGATGGCGCTCAAGGCTCCATCGGCGCGCCGGGCGCGTGTTGCAGCGAAAAGGCGTCGCGGTGATGGTGCCAAAGCCAGAAGCACAGCAGGGCGACGGGCAAGCCGATCAGCGAAGTGAGCTGGAAAAAGACGACGAAGCCGATCTTGTTCACGGCCATCCCGGAAAAGCCGGCGAGCACGAAGCCCGGCATGGCGCAGATTGAGGTCATCAGCGAATATTGGCTGCCCGCGAATTCGGCCTTCGACAACGACGACATGAAAGTGATCAGCACGATCGTGGCGAAGGAGGCGGCGAAGGCTTCGACGCCCACGGCCAAAGTGAAGGCCCAGAATTCGCCGCCATGGCCGGCGAGCCAGGCGAGGCTGAGATGCGAGGCCGAGGCGGCGACCGTGCCGATCAGCATGGACGACATCAGGCCGATGCGCGGCACGAGCCAGGAGCAGGCGAAGACGCCGGCCAGAGCGACGCCAAAGCCGAAAAGCTTGGTCACCGTGGCGATCTCGGAATCGGAAAAATTCAGGCTCTTGAACAAGGGTATGGCCATGGCGCTGGTGAGATAGCCCGGCATGCGGAAGCCCGCGATCAGCAGCAGGACCGGGACCGCCAGGGGCCCAAGGCGGGTGAAAAGCTCCTTGATCGGCGCCCAGATCGCCGCCGCGAGACCAGGCCGCTCGGCATGTTGCGCCGCGATAAGGTCGATCTCCGGCTCCGGCGCGGCCAGGGCCGAGATCATGCCCGGCGCCATCAGCGCCGCCATGCAGAGATAGGCGGCGCGCCAGCCGAAACGGTCGGCGAGATAAAGCGCGCCGGCGCCGGCGGCGAGATTCCCGACCCGGTAGCCCATTTCGGCGAAGGACCCCA
>JAKANG010000151.1 GCA_021812505.1 Pseudomonadota bacterium | reverse complement strand
AACTTCAGGGATCGCCGCGACGACCGAGGCCGCCTCGCCCATTTCCCTTCCACGCAACCGGTCCTCCTCGAAATCAAGCAGAGCGAGCCCGCGCGCCGCGCTGACGGCGTTTTCGACATCGTCGAGCTTCGATCCCTGGTCGAGCAGCGCGCGGGCGGTGGCGCGATAGAGCAGGCCGGTGTCGAGATGCGGCAGGCCGAAATGAGCGGCGAGGCGCCGGGCGATCGTGCCCTTGCCCGAGGCCGCCGGCCCGTCGATGGCGATGAGCATCAGGAGAATTCCGCGCCGAGCCGGGCCATCAGCGGCCGGAAGGTCGGGAAGGAGGTGGCGATCATCGTCTCGTCGTCCACCGCCACCGGCTTGTCCGACGCCAGACCCATGACCAAAAAACTCATGGCGAGGCGGTGGTCGAGATGGGTCTCGACCAATCCGCCGCCGGGGCAGACGCCCGCGCCGCCCTCGACGATCAGGTCGTCGCCCTCGACCACAGCCTTGACCCCATTGGCGATGAGGCCGGCGGCGGTGGCGGCAAGGCGATCGGATTCCTTCACCCGCAGTTCCTGGAGGCCGTTCATGCGGGTGACGCCGCGCGCGAAAGCGGCGACCACCGCCAGGATGAGATATTCGTCGATCATCGCCGGGGCGCGAGCGGCGGGCACATCGACCCCTGTCAGATCACTGTGGCGGACGCGCAGGTCGGCGACGTCCTCGCCGCCTTCCTCGCGCCGGTCGAGAATCTCGATATCGGCGCCCATTTCGAGCAAGGTGGTGAGAAAGCCCGAGCGTAACGGGTTCATCATCACCCCCTCGACCACAATGTCGGACCCCTTCACCAGCAGCGCCGCCGCGATCAGGAAGGCCGCCGAGGACGGATCGACCGGGACGACGATCGGACGGGGCGCCAGTTCCGGGCGGCCTTCGAGCGTGATCCGCCGGCCATGCTCGCCGAAGGACTCCGAAGTCAGCGAAGCGCCGAAATAGGTCAGCATCTTCTCGGTATGGTCGCGACTGGCCTCGCTCTCGATGACCGTCGTGCGGCCGAGCGCGTTGAGCCCGGCGAGCAGGACCGCCGATTTGATCTGGGCCGAAGCGACCGGGGTGCGATATTCGATCGGCGCCGGCTCGGAGGTCCCCTTCAGCAGGATCGGGCATCGTCCGCCTTCCGCCTGTTCCAGAACCTGCGCGCCCATAAGGACGAGCGGATCGAGAATGCGACGCATCGGGCGCTTGCGGAGCGAAGCGTCGCCGTCGAAGCGCGCGGTGATCCCATGGCCGCCGACCACGCCCATCATCAGACGCGACCCGGTGCCGGCATTGCCGAAATCGAGCGTCTCGCGCGGCTCGAGGATCGAACCGAGGCCCATGCCGCGAATGGCCCAGGCGCCCTCGCCGAGCCTTTCCACCTTGGCGCCGAGCTGGGCGCAGGCGCGGCCGGTGTTCAGCACGTCTTCGCCCTCAAGCAGGCCGGACACCTTTGTTTCGCCGACGGAAAGCAAGCCAAGGAGGAAAGCGCGGTGGGAAATGCTCTTGTCGCCCGGCGGCCGCGCGCGGCCGCGCAAAGGACCACAGGCCTTGGCGGTCAAGGGTTTGGCGATCGCGGAATGAGACATCGGCGGCGGGGGCTTTCAGAACGGGATGGCGTCAGGGCAGGGCTTTTTCGATCTCCCGCAGGACGGTCTTATCCAACGCCTCCTCGGTGATCGGCCCGATGAACTTGTAGGCGATGGTTCCGTCGCCCCGCACGATGAAGGTTTCGGGAACGCCCGTCAGACCCCAGTCGATACCGACGCGTCCGCTCGAATCCATGCCGATCGCCGCATAGGGATCGCCGCCGTCGGCGAGGAATTTCGCGGCATTGGCCGGATCGTCCTTGTAATTGACGCCGACCAGCCGAACGCCCATCGCTTTCAGCGCCTCGTTCTCGGCGAGCTTGCGAAGAACCGGATGCTCCATCCGACAGGGCGCGCACCATGAGGCGAAAATATTGACGACCGTCACGCCCCCCTTGCGCAAATCGGCGTCCGACAATCCGGGCCGGTCCACGCCGGGAACGGCCGGAAGGTTGAAAGCTGGCGCCGGATGGCCGATCAGGGCCGAGGGCACGATCGACGGATCACGGCCAAGCGACAGCCGCCAACCCAGAAAAGCCGCCATGCCCACGAAGATCAAAAGAGGAAGCGCCACCGCCAGCCGTCGCTTCGGCGCGGGCGCGTCATTCGCCGCGCTCATCGGCCGGTCTCCCTGTCGTCGAATCGCGCAAGCTTTCCTTTCAACTCGCGAAATTCCAGCGTGATCGAGGCGACCAGCGCGCCGACGACGATGGCGGCGAAGCCATAGGCCGAGACGATATAGAAGGAATAATCCTTCATTGCGCGGCCTCCGCGGTCATTTCCGGATCCTCGGCCGCCGCCGCCATGATGCTCAAGCGACGCAGGCGCCGGCGCAGGATCTCATTGCGGATGGCCATCAGGTGCAGGGTGAAGAAGAGCAAGGTGAAGCCTAGGGCCATGATGAGGAGGGGCCAGAGCATGGAAGCCGAAATGCTCGGTCCGCCGAGGCGAAAGACCGAAGAGGGCTGGTGCAAGGTATTCCACCAGTCGACCGAGAATTTGATGATCGGGATATTGACCACGCCGACAAGGGTCAAAATCGCCGCGGCGCGCGCGGCCTGCGCCGGCTCCTCGATCGTCTGCCACAGGCCAATCAGGCCGAGATAGATCAGGAAAAGCACGAGAACCGAGGTCAGGCGCGCGTCCCAGACCCACCATGTTCCCCACATCGGCTTGCCCCAGAGCGAGCCGGTGACCAGACAAACGAGCGTGAAGGCGGCGCCGAGCGGCGCGGCGGCCTTCTGCGCGGCGTCGGCGAGCGGATGGCGCCAGACCAGCGTGCCGAGCGCCGCAGAGGTCATGACCATGTAGCACATCATGCCGAGCCAGGCGGCGGGCACGTGCAGGTACATGATCTTGACCGAAGAGCCCTGCTGGTAATCGTCGGGCGCGACGAAAAAGGTCAGATAGAGGCCAACGGCGAGCGCGATCCCCGCGGCGGCGGCAAGCCACGGAATCAGGCGCGCGGCGAGCGCGAGAAAATTCGTCGGATTGGCGTATTTGAGCATGGACCTGACCCGTCCTCCCCGGGCTTGCGCCGCCTGATTAGGCCTCGACGCGCGCAAATGCAATTCCACGCGCCAGCATGGGCGACGAAAAGACGGCGAAATTACGCCTCGCGCGCCCTCAACGCCGCCGCTGCGGCGAATGGCGCGCCCGCGATCGCCATCAAGGACAATCCGCACAGGATCAGGAACGGCGTGTGGAACGGCACCGTTCCGCCGCTCGCGGCCGCGGCGCTGGCGACGCCGAAAATGAGAATCGGCGTTGTGAGCGGCAGGATGAGCACGGCCATGAGCAGGCCGCCGCGCCGCAAGCCCGCGGTCAGGGCGGCGCCAATGGCGCCGAGCAAGGTCAAGGCGGGCGTGCCGGCGAAAAGCGAGGCGGCGACGCCCGCGAGCGACGCCGGCTCCATGCCGAGCGTGAGTCCGAGAAGCGGCGCGGCGGCGATCAGCGGCAGCGCCGTCAGAGTCCAGTGGGCCGCGCATTTGACCAGGACAACCAGCTCCATCGGCGTCGAGGACATCATGAAGAGATCGAGCGAGCCGTCGTCGGCGTCGCCCTGAAAGAGCCGGTCGAGACCGAGGAGCGTCGCCAAGAGGGCGGCAATCCACAGGATCGCCGGGCCGATCCGCGACAGGAGGTTGAGGTCCGGTCCAATCGCGAAAGGCGTGAGACTCACGAGAATCAGGAAAAAGACGACGCCCATGGCGCCGCCGCCGCCAATGCTGCGGGCGATGCGCAATTCGCGCCAGAAGAGAGCCGCGAGAGGCGAATTCATGCCGCGCTCTCCATGCCTTGCGTTGGCTTAGCCACGTCGAGGCGCAACTCCTTCGCGTCGACCAGGCCAAGAGGCGCATGGGTCGCGGCGATAATGAACCCGCCGCTGGCGCGATGCGCGGCCATGGATTGGGCGAAGATCTCCTGCGAGCCGACATCGAGCGCCGTCGCCGGTTCGTCGAGCAGCCAGATCGGACGGGGCGCGACGAAGAGTCGCGCGAGCGCAACGCGGCGTTTCTGGCCAGCTGACAGATAGGCGACGGGGAAATCGCCGACGCGCGCGAGTCCCACCTTTTGCAAGGCGGCTTGCGGCGACAGCGCGCCATCGGGCGCATGACTGAGCATGCGCGACCAGAACGCCAGATTCTCCAACGCCGTCAGCGCGGCCTTCAGGCCATCGGAATGGCCGACGTAATGCGCCAGCTCGGCGAGCGGCGTACCGACGGCGGACCCGTCGAGGCGGATCTCGCCGCCGCGCAAGGGGAGCAGGCCCGCGAGCGCGCGCAGCAAAGTCGACTTGCCCGCGCCGTTTCGTCCCAGGACGAGCAACGCTTCTCCCGCGCCCAGTTCAAAGCCGATGTCGCGAATGATAGCGCGACCGCCGCGCTCGACGCGCAGGCATTGCGCCAAAATCCCTTTCAAATTCAAGGGGTCCGGCTGACGAGATTGGTGTTGCGGCAAAGGGTCCTCGCAATCTGGCGTCCGAATCGGCGCCGTCGATTTGCGCGCCCGGGATTTAACTTTTGTTTGTGTAGCCTGCGATGGCGGATTTATCTATAAGCCTCTCATTCGCCCTTCTCGCCCCGCCACACTTTCATCGGGATCTCCCAGCGATGGCTTCTCTCGACAGCTTCAAATGCCGCAAAACTCTCAAGGTCGGAGCCAAGACCTATCATTATTTTTCGCTCAAGGCGGCTGAGAAGAACGGCCTCGAAGGCGTTTCCAAGCTGCCCTATTCGATGAAGGTCCTTCTGGAGAACCTGCTCCGCAACGAGGACGGCCGGTCCGTCACCAAGGAAGACATTCTCGGCGTTTCCGAATGGCTCAAGAACAAGGGCAAGGTCGAAAAGGAAATCGCCTTCCGCCCCGCCCGCGTCCTGATGCAGGATTTCACCGGCGTTCCGGCTGTGGTCGATCTCGCCGCGATGCGCGACGGCATCCAGGCCCTCGGCGGCGATCCTGAAAAGATCAATCCGCTCGTTCCGGTCGATCTGGTGATCGACCATTCCGTGATCGTCGACGCCTTCGGCAGCAAGCACGCGCTCAAGACCAATGTCGATCTCGAATATTCGCGCAACGGCGAACGCTACACCTTCCTGAAATGGGGCCAGGGCGCCTTTTCCAATTTCTCCGTCGTCCCGCCCGGCACCGGCATCTGCCATCAGGTGAACACCGAATATCTCGCCCAGACCGTCTGGACCCGCAAGGAGAAGTACCA
>JAKANG010000150.1 GCA_021812505.1 Pseudomonadota bacterium | reverse complement strand
GTGGAGCAGGAGCGCATGGCGGCCCGCATGAACGCGACGGTGGCGCACGTAGACAGCAGCCATGTGCCGATGCTGTCCCAGCCGGAAGCAGTGGCCCGTTTCATTCTCCAGGACGCCGGCTGAGCAGAGTCACTCGGCATCCGCCGGCCACCCGAAGTGATTGGGGCGGCGCGTCGACTGACTTCGCCGCCGCCCCACCTGCCGCATCCGTTGGAGGCGAGTCTGATGACGGCGCGTCCCGCCAACGCAGTCGACTTCTGGCGCGGCTTTGCGCTGGCGACGATTTACGTCAATCACATCCCCGGCATTTTCCTCGAACGCTACAGCTTCCGCCATTATTCACTGTCCGACGCGGCGGAGCTGTTCGTGTTCCTGGCTGGCGTGTCGCTGCGCTATGTCTGCAATTCGCTGGCCCGGGAGCCGCTGAGCGCGGCGGTCTACCGGCTGGCGGGGCGCGCGCTCACCATCTATTTCGCCCAGCTCGTCATCACCTCGCTCGCCATCGCCATGCTGGCCGGCGCCGCAAAGACGCTCAACCAGCCTTACATCCTGCAATGGACCAACGCCTCGGCGGTGTTCGACGACCCGATCGACGCCCATATCGGCCTCGCCTTGCTGCGTTATCAGCTCGGGTTTTTCGACATTCTGCCGCTCTATGTCGTTCTGATGGCGGCTGGGCCGACCATGGCGATCATCGACCGCTACGCGCCGCGCGCGCTGCTGCCGCTCTCCTTCGCGCTTTACGTCTATACGCTCGTCACCGGTCTGAACCTGCATACCTGGCCGGTCGAGGGCGAATGGTATTTCAGCCCCTTCGCCTGGCAGTTCATCTTCGTTCTCGGTTTCGTCCTGAGCGGGCCGCGCGGCTGGTCGAGCTGGTCGCCGCGCGTGAAAAGGAGTCTGTTCTGGCTCGCCGGCGCGCAGGTCGTCCTCGGCGCCGGGCTGGCGCTCGCGGGCGTGGCGCCCGACCCGGCCTCGTTGCCGAGTCCGAAACTGTTCTTCGTCTTCGATAAGACCTATCTCTCGCCCGCGCGACTGCTCCACGCGCTGGCCCTGGCCTGTTTTTTCATTCCCGCGTTCAAACCGATCCAGGGTCTGGCGCCGCGGCTGGCGAGTTATCTGGCGATGCTCGGCCGCAACTCCCTGAATGTCTTCTGCGCGGCGTCCCTTCTCAGCCTTTTGGGGCAGATCGTCCGTTATGCCTTCAGCGGGCGTATCGAAATCGACGTCGTCATGATAGTTGTCGGATGGTCTTCGATGGGCTTGGTCGCATGGTTATCGGAATGGCGAAAGAGACTCGCCGTGGCGCGCGCCGCGCGCGAGGCCGCGACCTGATCCGCGTCGGGCTGCCGCGCCTCGCGCTCGCCGCGGCCTTGAGCCTGCGGATCGCCGGCGCGTCGGCGTCGGCCCAGAACGCGCCTCAACCGGCCGCGGCGCCGGCCCAGCCCAGCGCCGGCGCGCCCGCGCAAAATGCGCCGCGGCCCGTTTCGGCCTGCGATACGCCGATCTCGGCGCTGGCGGCGCCGGCCCCCCTCCCCCATGTCGCCGCGGCGCTGAAAAACAAGAGGCTCGACATATTGATCATCGGCTCGCCGATCGGCATGAGCCGGAGCCTGCACAAGCCCTTCCCCGACGCGCTCGAGTCGCTGCTTGAAAAAGCGCTCGCCGGCGTGGACGTGATCGTCTCCGAACGGCCGGTCTCGGGCGAAACCGCCGCGACCGCCGCCGAGCGCATGCGCACCGCCGTGGCGCTGGAGCGGCCCGACTTGCTGATCTGGCAAGTTGGCGCCAATGACGCGCTCCAGTTCGTCGCGCCGGAGGACTACGAGGACGCCGTGCGGGATGGCGTGCGCTGGGCCAAGGACAACGAGATCGACGTGTTGCTGGTAGGGTTCGAGACCAACCCCTGGCTTCATGACCAGAGCGAGGCCAAGGCCATCCGCGAGGCGACGCGCCATGTCGCGCAGGCCGAGAACGTGCTCTACCTGCGCCGGCTGGAGGCGATGCAGTTTCTGGCCAGGACACGCAAAAGCGTCGCCCAGGGCGACAATCCCTTTTCGCTTGACGCCGGATTTGACTGCCTCGCCGAACAGCTCGCGCAGGCCCTGGTCGCCAATCTGGTCCTGCGCCATGTGCGCCCGGCCAAACCGTGAACCGTGACGCCATGGATCAATCCGTCGTCGCCGCCTTTGTCGCCCAGGCCCTGGCGCGCGAGACAGGCGCTCCGGTCGAAACCAAGTCCACCCATGTCTCGCTGCTGTTTCTCTCCGGCGGTCTCGTTTTCAAGCTCAAGCGCGCCATCGTCTTTCCCTATCTCGACTTCTCGAAGCCGGCTTTCCGCGAAAAAGCCTGCCGGGCCGAACTGGCGCTGAATTCGCGCGCGGCGCCGGAGCTTTATCTCGGCGTGCGGCGGATCACCCGCGAGCCGGGCGGGCTGGCCTTCGACGGACCGGGGCCGCTGGTCGATTGCATCGTCGTGATGCGCCGTTTCGAGGAATCGAGCCTGTTCGACGTGATGGCCCGCGAAGGACGGCTCAAGCCCGCCCATATCGAGGCGCTCGCCACGGCCATCGCCGATTTTCACTCCCGCGCCCAGCATTTCGATGAAGAGAGCGGCTCCGGCGTCTTCGCCCATCTGCTCGACCTCAACGAGGATTCCTTCGCCCACTGCGGGATTTTCACCGAAAAGGAGCGCGAGCGGCTTAACGCCGCCTTTCGCCGGGAACTTAGGTCGCTGGCGGACCTGCTCGACGGCCGCGCTTTGGTCGGTTTCGTCCGGCTGTGCCACGGCGATCTTTACCTGCGCAACATCTGTTGGTTCGAAGGACGGCCGACGCTGTTCGACTGTATCGAATTCGACCAGAAACTGGCGCGGATCGACGTGCTCTACGACATCGCCTTCACCCTGATGGACCTTTGGCTGGTCGGACGGCGCGACCTGGCCAACCTGCTGTTCAACCGCTACGTCAGCGATCTGTCGCGCACCGTCGCCGACATGCCGGCCAGAATTCGCGACGGCTATTCGGCGCTGCCCTTCTTCATGGCGCTGCGCGCCGCGATCCGCGCGCATATCGCGGCCTCGCAGGCGCAATCCGGCGACGCCAAAGCGGATGCGGCGATGGAAGCGGAAGCCCGCGCCTATTTCAAGCTGGCCGAGGACCTGCTGGCGCCTTGTCCCAACGCCATGGTCGCCATCGGCGGCTTCAGCGGGACGGGCAAATCGACCCTGACGGCCGCTATCGCCGGCGACATCGGAACCCCGCCCGGCGCGCGGACGCTCAATTCCGACCGCACGCGCAAGGCGATGCACAGAATCGCCCCGACCGACCGGCTGCCGCCCTCGGCCTATGAATTCAGCATCACCGCGGCGGTTTATCTCCGGCTGCTGTCCCGCGCCATGGATGCTTACGCCCAAGGCCATTCGGTGGTGCTCGACGCGGTTTATTCGACCGAGGAGGAGCGAGCCGCCGCGGCCAAGCTGGCGCATGATTGCGGCGCGCCTTTCGTCGGCCTGTGGCTGGAGGCGCCGGCCGACGAGCTGCGCCGGCGCGTGCGCGAAAGGCCGCACGGCGTTTCCGACGCCGACCTCGATGTGCTCGAGGGCCAGTTGCAGCGGGGCGCCGGACGGATCGACTGGATCCGGCTCGACGCCACGGCGCCGGACCTCGCCGAGCGCGCGCTGCGGATCGTCCGCGCGGCGATCGCCGGGACGAGTTGAGTTTTTGCTCTGGTCGGCCGATCCTTTTTGTGGTCTAATTATTTTACCAAAAGATGCGAGGGCGCGCCGAGCGCGCCGTCGGACAGGATTTTCGATGGACCCTTTGCGGACTCCCAAGCTCGCCGACGCGCTCGCCGACCGTCTCGAACAGCTCATCCTCGAAGGCGCGCTGCGGCCCGGCGAAAAGCTTGCGCCGGAGCGCGAGCTCGCCGCCAAACTCGATGTTTCCCGCCCCTCCTTGCGCGAGGCGCTGGACAAATTGCAGGGGCGCGGCTTGATCGAGACCAACAAGGCGGGCAATTTCGTCAGCCGTTTCCTCGCCCCGATGACCGACCCGCTGACGTCCTTGTTCCAGTCGAGCGATCAGGCGCTGGAGGATTATCTCGAATATCGTTGCCTGATCGAGGGCGAAGCCGCGCGCCTTGCCGCATCGCGCGCCACCGATGTCGAGCGCGACGCCATTTCCCGCTGCCTCGCCAAGCTGCGCGCGGCTCATGAGTGCGGCGATCTGGCGGCCGAGGCCGAGACCGACGCCGAATTGCACATGCTGATATACGAGGCCGCGCATAATCTGGTGCTGCTGCACATCATGCGCGCGCTCTATGAGATGCTGCGCAGCGACGCCTTCTACAACCGCCGTGAGCTCTATGCCAAGTCGGGCTCGCGCGACCTGCTGCTCGACCAGCATTTCGCCATAGCCGAGGCCATTCTCGCCCGCGACCCCGAAGCCGCCGCCGCCGCCGCGACCGCGCATATCAAGGGGATCGCCCATGCGCTGAAGGAAATGCGTCAGGAAGAGACGCGGGTCGCCCGGGCGTTGCGCCGGATGGGGCGTTCCGAATTGCTGGCGCGCACTCATCCCTAAGTCTTGGTCAAATAATTTGACCAATTTCGCAAATTCGCTGTAAGTTCGCAAACATTCGACCGAGAGGGACTTATGCCGGAAACAGGGAATGCCCTCGAAAAGCCGCGCGTCGGGCTTTTCGTCACCTGCCTCGTCGATTCCATCCGGCCCAATGTCGGCTTTGCCGCTCTCGCCCTGCTTGAGGCCGCCGGCTGCACGGTCGAAATCCCGCTCGCCCAGACCTGCTGCGGGCAACCGGCCTATAACAGCGGCGCCGACGACGCGACGAAGCCCCTCGCCAGGGCGGTGATCGAGACCTTCGAGCCGTATGATTACCTCGTCGCCCCCTCCGGCTCCTGCGCCGGCATGATCAAGGCCCATTATCCGGAACTGTTCGCCGACGATCCCCTCTGGCGGGAGCGCGCCGAAAAACTCGCCGCCAAGACCCATGAACTGCTGAGCTTCCTGGCCGATCTGCGCGGCTTCCGTCCACGGAACGTCCTCTGCAAGGCGACCGCCGCCTATCACGATTCCTGCTCCGGCCTGCGTGAGCTTGGCGTCAAGGCGCAGCCGCGCGCCCTGCTGGACGCGGTCGAGGGCCTGGAGCTGCGCCCGCTCGAAGGCGAGGAGACCTGCTGCGGCTTCGGCGGAACCTTTTCGGTCAAATATTCCGACATTTCCGCGGAAATCGTCGGCGAAAAGGCGCGCAACGTCGAAGCCGCCGGCGCCGACCTGCTTCTCGGCGGCGATCTCGGCTGCCTCATCAAC
>JAKANG010000149.1 GCA_021812505.1 Pseudomonadota bacterium | reverse complement strand
CCGTCTCGACGCCCGCGCGCAAGTGATTATCGGTTCATGTCGGAGCGCGGCTCCGGTCGCGCCCATGAAACGCCCCGGGGAGACTTCGCATGAGCACCCGTCAACTCGACCGCGCCTTCAACCCCACGTCGCTCGCGCTGGTCGGGGCGTCGGAACGCGCCGGCTCGATCGGACAGGCGGTGCTCGACAATCTGGTCTCCGCCGGATACGCCGGCGCGCTGCATCTCGTCAATCCGCGCCACGAGGAGATCGCGGGCCGGCGCTGTTTCCCGCGCCTGCGCGACCTTCCCGAACCGCCCGACCTCGCCATCGTGGTCGCGCCGAAGGGGGCGGTCGAGGACATCGTCCAGGAAGCCGCCGATCTCGCGATTCCGGCCGCCATCGTCATGACCGACGACCCCAAGCCGGGGGCCGATTCCCTGTTCCAGCATCTGCGCGCCATCGCCCGGCGCGGCGGCATCCGCATTTTCGGCCCCAATTGCCACGGCGTGATCGCGCCGCGCGTGAAACTGAACGCCAGCCTTCTGGCGCAGCCGGCGCGCGTCGGCGACCTCGCGGTCGTTTCGCAATCGGCGGCGGTGCTGGCCGCCATCGTCGCCTGGGGCCATTCCCGGCAGGTCGGCTTTTCCGGTCTGGCGGCGCTCGGCGAAATGGCGGATGTAGATATCGACGACCTGCTCGATTTTTTTGCGCTCGATCCCATGACCCGCGCGATCATGCTCTATGTCGAGCATCTCGAAGACGCCAAAGGCTTCATGTCGGCGGCCCGCGCCGCCTCGCGGGTCAAGCCGGTGATCGTCGTGCGTTCGGGGCGCCATGAGGCCGCGCGCCGCACCGGCACCCACGCCGGCAATCTCGCCACCACCGACGACGTCTACGACGCCGCCTTCCGCCGCGCCGGTCTGTTGCGCGTTCCCACCATCGACGCCCTGTTCGACGCGGCGGAGGCGCTCGGGCGCATAAAACCCTTCAGTGGCGAAAGGCTCGCGGTCATCGCCAATGGCCGCGGCGTCGGGTTCCTCGCCATCGACCAGTTGCTCGACCTCGGCGGCAAGCTCGCCGACATCGCGCCCGCGGCGCGCGATACGCTGCGATCCCTCCTGCCGGAACGCTGGAGCGGCGCCCAGCCGATCGAACTCGCCGCCGACGCTTCCCCAGCCGATTACGGCCAGACGCTTTCGCTCGTGCTGCAGGATAAGGCGAATGACGCAGCGCTGGTCATTCACGCGCCGACCCTGCTCGCCGACAGCCAGGAAATCGCCAAGGCGACCGTCGAGGCGGTGAAAAAGCATCGCCGCGCCGCGATCACTCCCAAGCCGGTCTTCGTCGTCTGGTATGGCGCGGACCCGGCCATCGACCATATTTTCGAGGAAGCGCGCATTCCCCATTACGAGCGCGGCGCCGTCGCCGGCTTCATGCATATGGTGAAATGGCGCAAGGCGCGCGAGGCGCTGATGGCGGCCCCGCCCTCGCTGCCCGTGGATTTCGCGCCCAACGTGTCCAAGGCGCGCGCCGTGATCCAGCAGGCGATCGCGCGCGGCGAAAGATGGCTCGCGCCGGTCGAGATCAGCGCCCTGCTCGAAGCCTATGACATTCCGATCGCGCCCGCCCGCCTCGCCCGCACGCCGGAAGAGGCGGCGGAGGTGGCGCGGCTGGTGCTCGGACGCTTCGGCGGCTGCGTGGTGAAGATCATGTCGCGCGACATCGTCCACAAATCCGACCTCGGCGGAGTCGCGCTCGACCTGCGCACCGTCGAGCAGGTCGTGGAGGCGACGAAGAAAATGCTCGACCGCGTCGCCGCCGAGGCGCCGCACGCCCATGTCGCCGGCGTGACCATCCACCCCATGGTGCGGCGCCCCCACGCCCGCGAACTGGTGATGGGTCTCACCGACGACCCGACCTTCGGCCCGGTGATCGTGTTCGGTCGCGGCGGCAAGGCGGTCGAGGTCATCAACGACAAGGCGCTCGCCCTGCCCCCGCTCGACCTGTCGCTGGCGCGCGGCCTGATCGAACAGACCCGCGTGGTGCGGGCCCTGCGCGATTATCGCGACATTCCGGCGGCGGACATCGACGCCGTCGCGCTGCTTCTGGTCAAATTGTCCCAGCTTTCCGCCGACATTCCCGAAATCCGCGAGCTGGAGTTCAATCCGGTGCTGGCGGATTCGGACGGCGTGGTGGTGGTGGACGCGCGCGCCTCCGTCTCGCCCTCGGAAGGGCGGACGCTGGCCGGCTGCAATCCCCGCTTCGCCATCGCGCCCTATCCCAAGGCGCAGGAGCGCCGAATCGAACTGAAAAACGGGACGGCGGTGCAATTACGCCCGGTGCGGCCGGAAGACGAGGAGATGTACAAGGTCTTCTTCGCCCATGTCTCGCCGGAAGACATCCGGCTGCGTTTTTTCGCGCCGGTGAAGGAATTCTCCCACGCCTTCATCGCCCGCCTGATCCAGATCGACTATGCGCGTTCCTTCGTCTGCGTCGCGGTCGAGGAACAGACCGGCCTGATGCTCGGCGTGGTGCGGCTGATGCTCGACGCCGACCACGAGCATGGCGAATATGCGATCCTGCTGCGCTCCGACCTCAAGGGCCAGGGCCTCGGCTGGAAGCTGATGAAATATATGATCGAATTCGCGCGCGACGAGGGCGTGAAAGTCGTCGAGGGCCAGGTGCTCAGCGAGAACCACGCCATGCTGTCGATGAACCAGGCGCTTGGCTTCCACATCGAGGACGACCCGGCCGAGCCCAACGTCAAGAAGGTCACGCTGGACCTGACGATTCCCCCGACCGAGGCCGACGCAAACCCGGACGCGGATCTCGACTGACCCGCCCAACCGCATTCCCTGTCCCGAACAGCGGACGCCGGATTTTGCCTGTCGACGCAATTGGCAAAGTCCTCCCGGCCAGTGTAGGCAAGACCTTTCCGGAGGTGACCCATGGCGCTCGTTCTGTTTTCCGGCGGGCAGGATTCGACGACTTGTCTCGCTTGGGCTCTGGAGCGTTTCGAGCGGGTCGAGACGATCGGATTCGACTATGGCCAGCGCCATCGCGTCGAACTCGGCCAGCGCGCGGTCTTGCGCGAGGCGCTCGCGGGGCTGAAGCCGGACTGGGGGCAAAAACTCGGCCCCGATCATGTTCTGGAGCTTTCCGCGCTTGGCGCAATCTCCGACACCGCGCTCACCTCCACAAAGGCGATCGAAATGGGCGAGCAAGGTCTGCCCAACACGTTCGTGCCCGGCCGCAACCTCATCTTTCTGACCTTCGCGGCGGCGCTCGCCTATCGGCGCGGGTTGAAAGGCATTGTTGGCGGCATGTGCGAGACCGATTTTTCCGGCTATCCCGATTGCCGCGACGACGCGATCAAGGCCATGCAGGTGGCGCTCAACATCGGCATGGAAAGCCGCTTCGTGCTCGAGACGCCGCTGATGTGGCTCGACAAGGCGCAGACCTGGGCGCTGGCGCAGGAACTCGGCGGCGACGGGTTGGTCGAGGCGATCGTCGAACACAGCCACACATGCTACCTCGGCGACCGCGGCGCACGCCACGCCTGGGGGCATGGCTGCGGCCAATGCCCGGCCTGCGTCCTGCGCGCCCAGGGTTTCGCGAGGTGGAAGACGGGTAAATAAGCGAGGCCAGCGGGCGCTTCCCTGCGTTCGTCCAGACGGCCCTGCTTCCTCGCTCCTTCGTCTGGAAGGCGGGAAGCTCGCGATCCCAATTGACCGATCGGGAGCGGACTTGGGCCTCGAGCCACATGCATTTTTAGAACTCATCTAAAAAGAGGCAATTCGTTTGCCCGGCGTCGGCGCGACTGCGAAAGGTCTGCCTACCGATCCATCTTGTCCTTGAGTTCAAGCCTTCGATGCCGCCGACCAGACGCTTCTTTCCCTTTTTGCTCGCAACCTTGAGCGCCGCAGCCGCGCCGGAGGCCCTCGCCCAGGAGTTCGCGTCCGGCCGGTATTACGAGCTTGAGACTAAATATCTGTTCGGCTTCACGGCCGGCGCCGACATCGGCCTCGAAGGCGAAAACGAGGTCGAATCCGAAACCACCGCCAGCTTTGGGATGCGCCGTGGCGCGTTTTCCGCGGTGGAGCAGGAATTCGAATACGAGAACGTCCCGACGCAGTTCTGGAACAACGAGTTCTCCCTGCACACCCTTTGGAACCGGATCGACAATGTCCCCGGGCTCGATAACCGCGACAGCGTGAATTTCTCGGGCTTCTCCTGGAAGTCGAGATTTTCGATCGTCCCGCGTGGACCCGGCAACCCATTCGGAGTGATGGTCTGGGTCCAGCCGGAGTGGGGCCGCATCGACGGAACCAGCGGCGTCAACGTGACGACTTTCGCCTTGAATACGGGTCTCGCCGTCGATACCGAAATCATTCCGAACATGTTCTATGCGGCGGCCAATCTGCTCTACGATCCGGAAATCAGCACGGCGCCGGGCGACCCCGCCTGGAGCCGAGCCGCGGGCTTCGGCGCCACCGCCGCCATCGCCTACCGCGTCACGCCCAAGGTGACGCTGGGCGGCGGCCTGCAATATTACCGCGACTACGAAGGGTTCGGCTTCGACACCTACAACGGGTCGGCGCTCTACGCCGGCCCGACCGCCCACATCCAGTTCAATCCGAAGGTGTTTCTCGTCGCCGCCTGGTCCATCCAGGTCGCGGGCCACGCCCAGGGCGGGCCGGGCAACCTCAATCTGGCCGATTTCACGCGCCAGATGGCCAGCCTCAAGATGGGCTATGAGTTCTGATTTTCTTACGGGGAGAAGTAAATGAAAACCGCTCGAATTTCCGCCGTCTTTCTCACGTCCGCGCTGTTTGCGGCGCCCGCAATGGCGCAACAGGTTCAGCTCACCCTCAAGGATCATAAATTCTCGCCGGCCCAGCCTCACGCCCCGGCGAACCACGCCTTCACCATTGTGGTGAAAAATCTCGACGCGACCGCGGCGGAATTCGAAAGCAAGACGCTGCGAGTCGAAAAAGTCGTCGCGCCGGGCGGGGAAATCACCATGCAGATCCGCCCACTCAACGCGGGCCGCTATCATTTCTTCGACGATTTCCACCAGGACACGACCGAAGGCGAACTCGTGGTCGAATAGGAGCCGATGATGCTGGGCGCGCTGATCATTGTCTTTCGCGAAGTCATCGAGGCCGGTCTGATCATCGGCATCGTCATGGCCGCCACACGCGGCGTCGCGGGCCGCGGGCGCTGGGCCGGGGCCGGCCTTTTCGGGAAGGCGCTCATCCTGGCGCGGGGCGGCGCCCGGATCAAAACCGGACCGCTTCCGCGAATGCTCAAGCGGGGGACGCGCCTGGCCGCCCGGGGGGTGAAGCTCATCCGGCGGCGGACGCTCGCCGCCCTCCTCCGCCACGGCCAT
>JAKANG010000148.1 GCA_021812505.1 Pseudomonadota bacterium | reverse complement strand
AGGAGGCAGGTAAGCAAAAACGGCCCCGAAGGGCCGCTTTTAACTGCTTGATTTTCTTGAGATTTTTTGGAGCGGGCGAAGGGATTCGAACCCTCGACCCCAACCTTGGCAAGGTTGTGCTCTACCCCTGAGCTACACCCGCATCCGTGGGACGACGCGGCGGCGTCGTGGGCGCTATATGCCGCAAAGCCTCCGACATTGCAACAGGGGGGCGCCGATCTTTTTCGCGATTTCGTCATGTGGCGAATAATCCCGACTTTCTCGCCGCCGCCCGCCGCGAATGGTTGCGAAAGCGCCGTCGAGCCGCCATTTTAGCGCGGAACGCGCCCCGGACGGCGCTTGAAATGAACGGACGAGCCATGCAGCCAATGGACCAGAAGACCCAATCCTCCCCGGCCGCCGGAGCGGACGTTCTCGACGTCTCCCTCCAGAGCTTTCGCGCCGAGGTCGTGGAAGAATCGATGCGCCGCCTGGTGCTCGTCGATTTCTGGGCGCCCTGGTGCGGGCCGTGCAAGCAGCTCGGGCCGGTTCTCGAAAAAATCGTCGCCGCCCGCAAGGGCCAGATCCGGCTGGCGAAAATGAATATCGACGATTATCCCCAGGTCGCCCAGCAAATGCGGATCCAATCGATCCCGGCGGTCGTGGCCTTCCATAACGGCCAGATGCTCGACGCCTTCATGGGCGCCCTGCCCGAAAGCGAGGTCAAGGCTTTTGTCGACCGCTGCATCGGCCCGGCGGCGGAGGATCCGGAGGCGCTCCTGGTCGAGGCCCAGGCCCTTCTGGAGGCTGGCGACATCGATTCGTCCGAAGCCGTCTTCGCCCGCATCCTCGGCGTCGAGCCGGAACATGCCGGCGCGCTCGCGGGTCTGGCGCGGGTGCAGATTGCGCGCGGCGCGCTCGACGAGGCGAAGGCGCTTCTTGAGGCCGTTCCCGCCAAACAGGCCAATGCGCCGGCGGTGGCGGCGGCGCGCGCCGAACTTGCCCTGAAGGAGCAGGCGGGATCGGTCGGCGATATGGCCTATCTTCTGGCCCGGGTCGAAAATGTTCCTACCGACCATCAGGCCCGCTATGACCTTGCCGTGGCGCTGAACGCCGGCGGGCGGCGCGACGCGGCGGCCCAGGAATTGCTCAACATCATCAAGCGCGAACGCGGCTGGAACGACGACGCGGCGCGCAAGCTGCTGTTGCAGCTGTTCGACAGCTGGGGTCCGCTCGATCCCGCGACGCGGGCGGCCCGACGGCAATTGTCGGCGCTGCTGTTTTCGTGATTGGATTGGCCATGCCGATGAACAAGACCTATGCGGGTCCGTCCGAGCTGCCGGAATCGATCCCGCTCTTTCCGCTGGCGGGCGCGATCCTGCTGCCGGGCGGGCAATTGCCGTTGAACATCTTCGAGCCGCGCTATCTCGCAATGTTCGACGAAGCCATGCGCGGCGACCGCATTATCGGCATGATCCAGCCGCTCGAAGGCGTCGACGCGCCCACGGACGACAGGCCGCCCCTGCGGTCCATCGGCGCCGCTGGCCGGATCACCCAATTGTCGGAAACCGGCGACGGGCGTTATTTCGTCATCCTGAGCGGCATTTCGCGCTTCCGCGTCCTTTCGGAAATCGATTCGGACAAGCCCTATCGCCAGGCCTGGGTGGATTTCAGCCCCTTCCCCGAGGATTTCATCGCCGGAGATTCGGTCCCGGCGAAACAGCGAACGGAGCTGAACAATGTCGCGTTCGACCTTGCCCAGGCGCTGCGGCTCGAAATCGCGCGCAATGACGTCGAATCCATGCCTGACGCGGACATGATCTCGGTTTTCGCGATGATCGGCCCCTTTGATCACGCCGAGAAGCAAGCCCTTCTCGAGGCGCCCGGCCTGCTTGCCCGCGCCGACCTGCTGCTCGCCCTCGGCGAAGTGGCGCTGTCGCGCGCCCTGAAGGGCGCGAAGCCTTTGCAATGAACTGGAACAAGCCATGAGCAATTCGCCAGACCGACTGCAAGACGCCGCCCCGAAATCCGCCGCCGAAGCGGCCGGGGTCGACCCGCGCCTTCTCGAAATCCTCGTTTGCCCCCTGACCAAGACCACCCTGCGTTATGACCGCGAGCGAAACGAACTGGTTTCCCTCGCCGCCCATCTCGCCTTTCCGATCCGCGACGGCATTCCGATCATGTTGCCCGAAGAGGCGCGGCGGATTGACGAATGACGGCGCCGCGCGCCTGATTTGCATTTGAATTAGGCAGGCTCGGCCAGGAGCTGAATTCGATTTCAGCGTATGGCGAAGTCTTGTGCATTATGCACAAAAATGGCACAGGAGATTTCGCGCAATTATCGCGAATTCCTCACCTGGCCAGACCCATGAAACTCATCACCGCGATCATCAAGCCCTTCAAACTCGACGACGTCCGCGAAAAACTGCAAGAGCTTCATATCGACGGGATGACCGTGAGCGAAGCAAAGGGCTATGGCCGGCAGAAAGGCCATACGGAAATCTACCGCGGCGCCGAATATGTGGTGAGTTTTCTTCCCAAGCTGCGGATTGAGATCGTCGTCAGGGATGACCAGGTCGCGATCGCCGTGGAGGCGATCCGCGCCGCGACCAACACGGGTCATATCGGCGACGGCAAGATCTTCGTCAGCCCGATCGAGCGCGCCTGGAGAATCCGCACTGGCGAGAGCGACAACGACGCCCTGTGAGGCTTCGCCCGCCCGTCCTTTGCCCATTCCGGAACCCTGCGGATCACCCATGAAATTTTCTCGCGCCTCCCTCGGCCTCGCCGCCTCCTCCTGCCTTTTCGCCGCTCCCGCCCTCGCCGGACAAAGCCCGATCGATCCGGCCGACACGGCTTTCATGACCTTCGCAACCGCGCTGGTCCTGCTGATGACGATGCCGGGTCTGGCCTTGTTCTATGCCGGCATGGTGCGCAAGAAGAACATTCTTGCCACCATGGCCCAAAGCCTTGGGGCCACGGCGATCGTTTCCCTGCTTTGGCTTGCTCTCGGCTACAGCCTCGCCTTCCGCGGCGCGGGGCCGCTGATCGGCGACGCCTCCGCCGCCCTGTTGCGGGGAATCGGACTCGACACGGTCAGCGGCTGGGCCAAGACGATCCCGGAAATGCTGTTCTGCGCCTATCAGATGACCTTCGCCGTCATCACCTGCGCGCTGGTTGGCGGCGCCACGGCCGACCGCATGAAATTCTCGGCTTTCTTGCTGTTTTGCGTCCTGTGGCTGTTCATCGTCTATGTCCCGAGCGCCCACTGGGTCTGGGGCGGCGGCTTTCTCGCCCAATGGGGCCTGATCGATTTCGCCGGCGGCACGGTCGTTCATATCAACGCCGGCGTCGCCGGCCTGGTCGCCGCGCTGATGATCGGAACCCGCACCGGTTATCGCCGCGAAAATTTTTCGCCCTTCGACCTGTCCATGGCCTTCGCCGGCCTCGGCCTGCTCTGGGTCGGCTGGTTCGGCTTCAACGGCGGCTCCGCGCTCGGCGTGGGTTCGCGGGCGGTCTACGCCATTGTCGCGACCCATTTCGCCGCCTGCGCCGGCGCCCTCGTGTGGTCCGGGCTTGAATGGGTCCACAACGGCCGCCCCTCGGTTCTCGGCCTGATTTCGGGCGCGGTCGCAGGCCTTGGCACGATCACCCCGGCCTCAGGCTATGTCCTGCCCTGGCACGGCATGGTTATCGGCGCCCTCGCCGGCGGCGTCTGCTTCTGGACCTCGACCGTGATGAAGGCCAGACTGGGTTATGACGACACGCTGGACGTCTTCGGCGTCCATGGCGTCGGCGGCGTGCTCGGCACGCTTCTGGCCGGCGTTTTCGCCACGGCCTCGATCAGCGCGTCGGACGGACAGGCCGGCATTTCCGGCTTGATCGAAGGCAACGCCCATCAGTTGGCCGTGCAGGCGGCGGGCGTCGCCGTCGTCACGCTCTGGTGCGTCGTCGGCTCGGCCATTAGCCTGAAGATCGTCGATCTGCTGGTGGGCCTGCGCGTTGCGCCCGACGACGAGCGCCTCGGCCTCGACTTGGCGCTGCATGGCGAAGCGCTCCATCCGTAAGCTCTGCCCGGCTTGCTTGACGGAGCGCGAAAAACGCGTTCAACTCTGAACCATCCAGCCGCGACCTTGCGTCGCGGCTTTGTTTTATCGAGCGGGCCGCGCGTTTCTTTCAATGTCCAAGGCGATCACCGACTTTCTGGCAATCCTTGATCTTGAGAAGATCGAAGAGAATATGTACCGCGGCCGCAGCCCCCAGGTCGGCTGGCAGCGAGTTTTCGGCGGGCTTGTGATCGCCCAGGCCCTGATCGCCGCGCAGCGCACGGTCGAGAACGCGGTCGCCCATTCGCTCCACGCCTATTTCCTGCTCGGTGGCGATCCCGCCGCGCCGATCGTCTATCAGGTCGAGCGCCTGCGCGACGGCCGCAGCTTCGCGACGCGGCGATGCCAGGCGATCCAGCATGGCCGGATCATCTTCACGCTCGCCGCCTCGTTCCACAATGCCGAGGCCGAAAGCCTCGACCACGGTTTCGCGCCGCCCGACACGCCCGCGCCGGAGGATCTCCCCGACGAAACCGAATTCATGAAGCGTTTCGGCGAATTCATGCCCGAGCCCGTGCGCCGCTATTTCCAGCGCGAACGCCCCATCGAGATGCGGCCTGTCGAGCCGGGCCGCTATATCGCGCGCGGCATGGAATCCGAGCCGCTGCAAAAGGTGTGGGTCAAAACTTCGGCGCCTCTGCCCGATGACCCCTCGATCCATCGGGCCGCGCTGTCCTATCTTTCGGACATGACCTTGCTCGACACCGCCTTGATCGCCCACGGCAAGTCGGTGTTCCATCCCGATATCCAGGCCGCGAGCATCGATCACGCCCTGTGGCTGCACCGCCCCTTTCGCGCCGACGAATGGATGCTTTATGTGCAGGACAGCCCCAACGCCTCGGGCGGCTTGGGTTTCAGCCGCGGCGCCCTTTATTCGCGCAGCGGCGCGTTGATCGCCTCCGTCGCCCAGGAAGGGCTCATTCGCCTGAAACATGAGCCGAGCGCCAATTTCGCTCAATTGTGATTATTTCTTATGCATTTTTTCGCGTTTTTGACGCATGGCGCCTGATTTTTAGCGCTTTGCGGCCGACCCGCGCCCGGTTTGTGACAAATCAACTTTTTTCCATTGTTTTTCAATATATTGCGATCAGCCGTCTTCTGGCATGTTCCTTGTAAGTCCGGGCGAGCCGCGGGTCTAATGGCCGGGCGAACCCGCCTCGAACGCGAAATTCCTCAAAATTCGCGAGAAAAACAGGGAACATCGGATGAAGATCGTGATGGCTATTATCAAGCCGTTCAAGCTTGACGAGGTTCGCGACGCGCTGACGGCGGTCGGCGTTCACGGGCTGACGGTTACGGAAGTGAAGGGCTATGGCCGGCA
>JAKANG010000147.1 GCA_021812505.1 Pseudomonadota bacterium | reverse complement strand
CTGACCGACGTCTATGGCGCGCAGGAGATCATCCGCGCCGGCGTCGTCCCGGCCGACCTCGTCTTCCGCAACGAGTGCTACCGGCCGGAAATGCAGGGTCGACGGGTTCCGCACGACATCTGGACCCATATCGCCGGGATCGACATCATCCGCGTGGACGACCAGGATTTCTACGTCCTCGAGGACAATTGCCGCACGCCCTCCGGCGTCTCCTACATGCTCGAGAACCGCGAGATGATGATCCGGCTCGCGCCCGACCTTTTCGCGGAACACCGGGTGATGCCGGTGGAGAATTATCCCGACTCTCTCCTCGCCTCGCTGCGTTCGGTCGCCCCGCCCCATTGCTCGACCGAGCCCAATATCGTCGTCCTCACCCCCGGCCAGTTCAATTCCGCCTATTACGAGCACTCCTTCCTGGCCGACAAGCTCGGGGTCGAACTGGTCGAGGGTCGCGACCTCGTGGTCAAGGACGACGTGGTCTACATGCGCACGACCGAGGGCCTGAAGCGCGTGGACGTGATCTATCGCCGCGTCGACGACGATTTCATCGACCCTTTGGTCTTCCGCCCGGATTCGGCGCTCGGCGCCGCGGGCCTGATGGGCGCCTATCTCGCGGGCAATGTCACGCTGGCCAACGCCGTGGGCGCCGGCGTCGCCGACGACAAGGCGATCTATACCTATATGCCGGAAATCACCCGCTTCTATCTGGGCGAGGAGCCGATCCTCAGGAATGTCGCGACCTGGCGCTGCCGCGAGCCCGACGCCCTGAAATATGTGCTCGACCACCTTTCCGAACTCGTGGTCAAGGAGGTCAACGGATCGGGCGGCTATGGCATGCTGGTCGGGCCTCATGCGACAGCTGAACAGATCGAAACCTTCCGCAAGAAGCTCATCAGCGCGCCGGAAGGCTTCATCGCCCAGCCCACGCTGTCGCTCTCGACCTGCCCAACCTCCTTTCCCGGCGGCGTGGCCCCGCGCCATGTCGACCTGCGGCCCTTCGTCCTCTCGGGCTCGGACGGCGTCCGCGTCGTGCCGGGCGGCCTCACCCGGGTCGCGCTGAAGGAAGGCTCGCTCGTGGTCAATTCGAGCCAAGGCGGCGGCACCAAGGACACCTGGGTTCTGGAGACCGACGCCGCGACCTCCTGACGCCTTTCGCCCGCAGCCTTTTTCGCCGAGTCCGCTCCATGCTTGCCCGCACCGCCGACAATCTCTACTGGGTCTCGCGCTATCTCGAGCGCGCCGACTTCCTCGCCCGCCTCATCGAGGCCTCCAGCCGCATCGCCGCCTTGCCCAAGGCCTATTCCTCCTCCCAGGACGAATGGCAGAGCGTGCTGATCGCCTCCGGCGCCGATGAAACCTTCTTTGAGCATTTCGACAAGCCCATCGAGGCCAATGTCATCGCCTATCTGGCCTTCGATCCGCGCAATCCGTCGAGCATCCGCAACTGCATCGAATTCGGCCGCACCAACGCCCGCGCCGTGCGCACGGCCCTCACCGTGGAAATGTGGGAAGGGATCAACAGCGCCTGGCTGGAGCTCAAGAAGTTCGAAGCCGTGCACAAGGAGCTCGGCCGCATCGACCGCGAGGCGCTGATCAAGTTCCTCGATTACGTCAAGACGACGTCGAGCCTTTACGATGGCTCCGGCTATCGCACCATGTTGCGCAACGACGCCTATTATTTCTCGCGGCTCGGCGTCTATATCGAACGCGCCGACAACACCGCGCGCGTTCTCGACGTGAAATATCACGTGCTCCTGCCCGAGCAGGAGGCGGTCGGCGGCTCGGTCGATTATTTCCAGTGGACCGCCATCCTGCGCTCGGTTTCGGCGCTCACCGCCTATCACTGGGTCTATCGCGAGAGCATCAAGCCCTGGAATGTCGCGGATCTCCTGATCCTCCGCCTGGAGATGCCGCGTTCGCTGCTGTCCTGTTACGACAACATCGTGCGCTTCCTCGACGCCATCGGCAATCAATACGGTCGTCAGGGCCCCTCCCAGCGCCTCGCCCGCAACCTGAAGCGCCGGCTCGAAGGCGCCTCGATCAAGGAGGTCTTCCAGTCGGGCCTGCATGAATTCGTCGAGGGATTCGTCACCGACAACAACCGGCTTGGCAATGAAATCACCGAGCAATATCTGATTGGATAATCCGGTCCCGTTCGCGCTCCCGGGAGTTTCCTGCGCCATGCTCGCCTCCGTTCAGCTCCAGCTCCAGATTTCCTACGCCGAGCCGGTTCGCGCCCTGAATCAGCTTCTTCGCCTCAAGCCGCGCAGCTTCGACAGCCAGGAAGTCAAGGAATGGCAGGTCGATGTTCTCCCGGACGCGAAATTGCGGCGGACCGAGGATGGCTTCGGCAACATCGTCCATTCCTGTTCGCATGACGGGCCACTCGACGAGGTGACGATCACGGCCGAAGGCCTGGTGGAAACCCATGACGCCGCCGGCGTCGTCCGGGGCCTCGCCGCGAAACTGCCGCTCGACGTCTTTCTCCGCGACTGCCCCGGGACTCGCGCCGACAAGGATCTCGCCGCTTTCTCTCTGGATTCGCTCGCCGACGAGAAGGATCCGCTCGGGCGGATGCATGGCCTGATGGCGGCCCTGCACAAGGCTTTGGCCTTGGCGCCCGGCGAGATGGGGTCGCCGCGCCCCGCTGCCGAGGTCTTCGCCTCGCGCGCCGGCTCGGCCCGCGAACTGGCGCAGGTCTTCGTCGCGGCTGCGCGCAGCCTCGGGACGCCCGCGCGCTTCATTTCCGGCTTTTTCCTCGGCGGCGGCGAAGCCGATGGCGCCGCCGCCCTTCATGCCTGGGCCGAGGTCCATGTCGAGCCGATCGGATGGATCGGATTCGACCCCGCGCTGGGCTATTGCCCGCGTGACGAACATCTGCGCATCGCCCAGGGGATCGATTATTTTTCCGCCGCGCCGCGCCGCGCCGCCTGTTTCGGCTATGCCCGCGAGGAATCGCACGCGCTGCTCAGCGTCAACGCCGCGCGCCAGGCGAGCTGGCAAGTCCAGCAGTAAGGCCGCGACGGAAGCGCGTGGCGGCGGGCGCAGATCTCGCCTGCCGCGGTTGCGTTTATGCATTTCCGAAAATCGCCGCTTGCGGAACCGTACTCGCCCAATTCGCGTTTTTGGTTATCCTTGAACGGGCGTTGCGCCGCGCTTGCCTTGGCGACGAGAGGTCCTTCCATGATCCGCTTCACCCTCAACGGCCAGCCGAAGGAAATCGAGGCTGACCCGGACAAGCCCCTGCTCTGGGTCCTGCGCGACGATCTCGGCCTGACCGGAACCAAATATGGCTGCGGCCAGGCTCTGTGCGGCGCCTGCACCGTCCACATCGACGGCGCGCCGACCCGCTCCTGCCAGACGTCGGTCGGCGACGTCGCCGGCAAGAACGTCCTCACCATCGAAGGCCTGCAGGGCGAGGTCGCGCAGGCGGTGCAGACGAGCTGGATCAAGCTCGACGTGCCGCAGTGCGGCTATTGCCAGTCGGGCCAGGTCATGGCCGCGATCGCCCTGCTCAGCGCGAACAGGAAGCCGAGCGACTCCGAGATCGACGACGCCATGAGCGGCAATCTCTGCCGCTGCGCCACCTATCATCGCATCCGCGCCGCCGTTCACGAAGCGTCGCGTCTTCTGGGAGCGTGACCGATGCTTAATCTTTCCGCTATGGGCGCGCTGGCCGAGACGCCCGTTTCGCGCCGCCGCTTCATTCTCGGCGCGACAGCCGTCGGCGCCAGCCTGATGGTGGGCTATTCCTTCGCCGCCGAAGGCGCGAGCCAAGCGCCCAATCCCTTCGCCGGCTATGTCCGGATCGACCCCGACAACAAGGTCACGGTCTATTCCGCCCATATGGACATGGGACAGGGCATCTATCAGGGCGTCGCCACGCTGGCGCAGGAGGAACTGGACGCCGACTGGTCGAAGCTCGAAGTTGTCGGGGCCTCCGGCAATCCGGCGCTTTATGGCAACCTCGCCATGGGCGGCAAGTTCCAGCTCACCGGCGGCTCGACCGGAACCGCCTCGTCCTGGCGGCGCTATCGCGTGGCGGGCGCCACCGCCAGGGCCATGCTGATCGCCGCCGCCGCGCGCAAATGGGGCCGGCAGCCGGACGACATCGTCGGTGAAAACGGCGTATTGCGCTCGAAAAGCTCCGGCGCGACCGCAACCTATGGCGAAATGGCGGCGCTGGCCGCGCAAGAGCCGGTTCCCTCGGATGTCGCGCTGAAAGACCCGAAGGACTGGAAATATATCGGCGCGGAAAATCTGCCGCGCCTCGATTCCGGGCCCAAATCGACCGGCCGCCAGCAATTCACCATCGACGTGCGTCTGCCGGACATGCTGACGGCGGTGATGATTCACCCGCCCCGGTTCGGCGCCGGGCTGAAAAGCTTCGACGCGTCCAAGGCCAAGGCCATGAAGGGCGTTGTTGACGTCGTCGCCACACCGCGCGGGGTCGCGGTGGTGGCGAATGGCATGTGGGAGGCGATGAAGGCGCGCGACGCAGTCACGGTCGAATGGGACGAGTCGAACGCCGAAAAGCGCGGCTCCGCGGCGATGTTCGAAGCCTATCGCGCTTTGGCCGACAAGGGCGGCGAAGCGGTCGCGGTCAATCGCGGCGACGCCGACGCCGCGATGGCCAAGGCGGCGAAAGTCGTCGAGGCGCGCTTCGAATTCCCCTATCTCGCCCATGCCGCGCTGGAGCCGATGAACGCGGTCGCCTGGATGAGCCCGGAGGGCGTTCTGGAGGTATGGGGCGGGCATCAGATGCCCGATCTCTATCAGGCCGCGGCGGCGGAGGTCGCGGGCGTCACGCCCGACAAGGTCAGGCTGCATGTCATGAAGACCGGCGGCGGCTTCGGCCGCCGCGCGACGCCCGACGCCGACGTCATCGTCGAGGCGGTGGCGACCGCCAAGGCCCTCGGATGGAAAGCGCCGGTGAAGGTGCAGTGGACGCGCGAGGACGACATGCGCGGCGGTCGCTACCGCCCGGCCTTTATCCACAAGATTTCCGCCGGCCTCGACGCCGACGGCAAGATCGTCGCGCTGCGCGACACGGTCGTCGGCCAGTCCATCGCCAAGGGCTCGCCCTTCGAGGGCGCGCTGGTGAAAAACGGCGTGGACGGGCTCTCGGTCGAAGGGATGGCCAACCAGCCCTACGCCGTTCCCAATTTCCGGGTGGACCTGACCACGACCGACATGAATGTCCCGGTCCTGTGGTGGCGTTCGGTCGGCTCGACCCATACGGCCTATGCGCTCGAAGCCTTCATCGACGAACTGGCGCACGCCGCCGGCAAGGATCCTGTGGCCTTCCGCCTCGACATGCTGGCGGACAAGCCGCGCCATGCCGGCGTGCTGAAACTCGCCGCTGAAAAGATCGGCTGGTCCAGCCCGCCCGCCCCCGGAACATTCCGGGGCGTCGCGCTGGCG
>JAKANG010000146.1 GCA_021812505.1 Pseudomonadota bacterium | reverse complement strand
TCCCGCCATCGCGCTCGCCGGAATTGACGTCGCCTTCATCATAGATTGGTCAATCTGGCGACGAAGACATCAAGCCACCGCCGCTTACGCCCACGATAAGCGCCGCCAATATCCGCAACTGTAGTACTAGAGCGTAATCGCAAAAAGCCGCAGACTTTTTTGACAGGATTATTATTCAAACACAAAATGTCAGAGTAAAATTCCCGACTCGGCGCGAAACGATTTCGCTCCAGGCGCGGGAACTCGTATCATGAGGCTCCAAGGCGGCCGTCAGCGCCTTGAATCGTTGCCGGCGCCACCGGGCAGGACGCGGAAATTTGCATGCGCCAAACTCTCGCGCCGTCAGGTCGGAGACGCCTTTGGCAGCCCCCCGGGTTGGTCGCGCGCCGCGCCGGAACGACCATTTACTTGCCGTAATGAAAGATCAGGCTGAGGCCGGTTCCCGTTGGCGACGGAGGAAAGGGCGCCGCCTTACGGATTGCCGCCATCGAGGCGGAGTCCAGTTCGGGCGATCCGCTCGACTTGACAACACGCTCCCGAAGAAGATTGCCGGCAAGATCGACATCGAAGACGATCTTGCCCTTTGTTTGCGCGAGACGGGCCGCGACCTCCGGTAAGCTAATGCGAGCCATCACCATTCCATAGACGATGGAAAGATAAGTCGAAGCGGCCTTTCCAACAGCGACAGGCGCCTTTCGGGAGGCGGGAGCGAAACTGTAGTCAGGCATGGGAGTAAAGGCCGTGAACGGCTCTTGCGTCGCTTTCTGCTGTGTCTCCGGTTGAGGCGCCGCCTGTTCCGCCTTCGTCTGCTCGAGCGTCTCGGGCCGCTGCAACTCGGCGGCTTCGACGGGATCGCCATCGGCGCGGCGGTCGATCGATTGCGGCGCCGACGCCTCGGCCGGTTTCGCGCTGGTTGAATTTTCCGAAGCCGGCGCAGCTCCGTTCGCCGGCTTTGTCCTGGCAGGCTCGGTCTCGGGCCCCGCCTTCGGAGAATGCGAGGCCTCGTCCCGGGCGTCCTTCATGACTTTTTCGTCATTGGCGGGGCGTGGCGCATCGTTGGCCATTTTCTCGTCGAGCGTGGCGTGCTTGGTCTGCTCTTCGCTTTTGGGCGGCGCCGGCTCCGGCGGCTTGGGCGGCGGCGGCTCGACGACGATCTCTACGGGAATTTCCTGCTCTCCCGGCGCCAGGCCATCCGATCTGTCGAGGTAGAAAATTGAAATCGGGATCGCATGCAAAAGAAAACAGACCAGGAGAACGAAGGGAAAGCGGCTCCTGTCAGCCAATCTCAAGGGCTGTGGCCGCTCAAGCAAACGTTCGTCGGGAGTCGCTGCAAGAACCATGCTCAATCTTCGCACGGATCCGTCCAGAGGCAAATCGACGAGACTTGCGCCGCTTCACCCCATTCCACCGCTAATCGACCGACATCCTCGAACCGGCTTTCCGGCCCCTCATGCCACAGGCGGCGACCGCCGGCATATCCAATCCGGCAGCCGGCGCCGATAAAAGGCCTGGACCCGATTTGCGAAGCCGACCGTGAATTGATCGTCCGGAACGCCGACTTGGCGTTGAACCTGGCCGGTCGGGACCATTCGCGGCCCGGCGACAAAGTTGCGATATGGATCACGAGGCCTTGCTTCCCTCCAAAAAAGCCCGCGCGGCCTCCGAAAAAGGTCGCGAGCGGCGCGTCGTCGCGTCGGTCAGGACGACGGTCGTTTCGCCGCTCGCGACGCATTCGCCGTTCAGGAAAACCGCCTGCTCCAGCCTGAGCGAACTGCGCCCGACCGCGGCGACGCGCGTGCCGATTTCGACCTCGCCCGGCCAGTTCAGCTCGCGGCGAAAATCCAATACCAGCCGGGCGAGAACCAAGGCGCCGTTCGGCCCCATCACGTCCACCCCGCCATCGATCAGCATGTCCACCCGTCCGGTTTCCAGGAAGGTGGCGAAAACGGCGTTATTGACATGGCCCTGCCGGTCGGTGTCGCCATAGCGCAGTTTTTCGCGCGTATGGAAAGGAAAATCGGCGAGCGCGGGCGCCGGGCCGGGCGCGGAGGGTGGCGGTTTTTGCGACATGGAGCCTCGTTGGGCGGATGACGCGCAAGACTAGCCCGGATCGCCTCGCCTTGCGACCTTGCGTTTTCGTGCTAACCTCGCGTGAGCAAAGTCGAACTCTCGTAGGCCGCGCGTGCAAAAACTGCTTTCCGCGCTTCTGATCGCCATACTGGTCCTTTTTGCGCACGCCGGCGCGCGCGCCAAGCCCGCGCAGACTGCGGCTGTGTTCGATGCGGTGTTCATCGACAGCTCGCCGCTGCCGGCCACGCCGGAAGAGACGGCGCGGATGGCGAGATTCAACGCGCAGCTGAAACAGGCCCTGGACAAATCGGGCCGCTATCGCGCGATCGATCTGGCTTCGATCAAGAAGGACGTCGACGCGGTCAGGGACATCACCGACTGCAACGGCTGCGAGGCGGATCTGGCCAAAAAGGCCGGGGCGCAGGTCGCGGTGGTGGCCTGGGTCCAGAAGGTCAGCAACCTGATCCTGAACATGAATATCCGCATCGAGGACGCCCAAACCGGCGCGACGCTCAAGGGCGGCAGCGTCGACATTCGCGGCAATGACGACCAGACCTGGGACCGCGGCCTGAAATATCTGCTCAGCGAGCACGTCTTCGCGCCGCCGCGCTGAAGGTGGCGAAGCCCGGTTTCTCACCGGTCGTCGGCGCCGGCGCCCCCTGACGTGAAACCCGTCGAGACTGCGACCAAATCACGCGCGTCAATCGATCCTTCGTTCAATGAAAGGGCGGCTTCCCGCCCCGCCAAAATCATTGGCAAGCGCGGCGGCGCGTGAAATATTTGCGAAGGGCCGGCCGGACCGGCGGCGATTGGCAAGGAGCGGGGACATGGGCGAAAGCGCAAAGGACGAAAGACGCGTGAGCGGGCCCCGGCTCTTCGCGATCGTCGGCCCGTTCCAGAGCGGCAAGACCACGCTGCTCGAATGTCTGCTCACCCGTTCGGGCGCCCTCGCCCGCCAGGGCTCGGTGCGCGACGGCTCCTCGGTCGGAGATTCCAGCGCCGAGGCCCGCGCCCACGCGGCCAGCGTCGAGGCCAATATCGCCTCGGTCGATTATCTCGGCGACCGTTTCACCTTCATCGACCTGCCCGGCTCGATCGAATTCGCCCATGAGGCCCGCAACGTCCTCCCGATGTGCGACGCGGCCATCGTGGTCTGCGAGGCGGACGAGCGCAAGCTGCCAGCCCTGCGCATGATTCTGCGCGAGATCGAAGACCTCGGAATCCCGCGCATCCTGTTTCTCAACAAGATCGATCAGGCCGACCTGCGCATCCGCGAAACGCTGGCCATGCTCCAGCCGGCTTCGCAGACGCCGCTGCTGCTCCGGCAGATCCCGGTCTGGCAGAACGGCATCGTCACCGGCTTCATCGATCTCGCACTGGAGCGCGCCTTCGTCTATCGCGAGCACGCGCCGTCGGTCGTGGTGGATGTGCCGGCGGGCGAATTGCCGCGCGAAAAAGAGGCCCGCTACACCATGCTGGAGCGCCTCGCCGATTATGACGACGCCCTGATGGAGGAGCTGATTTCCGACATCGAACCGCCGCGCGACCAGATTTTCGACGATCTCACCCGCGACCTGCGCGAGGGCCTGGTCGCGCCGGTGCTGATCGGCTCGGCCGAGGCCGGCCATGGCGTCACCCGCCTGCTCAAGGCCTTGCGCCACGAAGCGCCGGGAATCTCGCGGCTGCGGGAACGACTCGGGATCTCCGCCGACGGTCCGGCGCTCGCTCATGCAATCAAGACCGTCCACACCGCCCATGGCGGCAAGCTCAGTTTTTCTCGTGTGCTGCGCGGTTCGTTCAGCGATGGCGCGATTGTGAGAAGCGCCAAGGGCGAGGACCGGATCGCCGGGCTGTCCCGCCTGACGGGCCTTGCCGGATCGAAACAGGGCAAGGTGGAGGAAGGCGACTGTATCGCCTTCGGGCGGCTCGATCATGTGGCGACCGGCGACACGTTCGGCGACGCCAAGGCCGCCGCCCCGGCCCCGGCGCTTGGCGTCATCGCGCCGCCGCAACCGGCCCATTGCATCGCGCTCCATGTCAAGGACCGCAAGGACGAGGTCCGCCTGGCCGCAGCCATGGCGAAGCTCGCCGACGAGGATCCGTCGCTGTCTTTCGTGCAGGACCAGGAGGCCGGCGAACTGAGGCTGTTCGGCCAGGGCGAAATGCATCTGCGGGTCGCGCTGGAGCGCCTTGCCGCGCGCTTCGGCGTCAATGTGGACTCGCACAAGCCCAGCGTCGGCTATCGCGAGACCATCCGCCATTCCGTATCGGTGCGCGGACGCCACAAGAAACAGTCGGGCGGCCACGGCCAGTTCGGCGATGTCGCGCTGGATGTCGCGCCTTTGCCGCGCGGCGAAGGCTTTGCCTTCAACGAAACCGTTCATGGCGGCGCCGTGCCGAGAAATTATTTCGGCGCGATCGAGGAAGGCTGCAAGGACGCGCTTGAAAAGGGCCCGTTCGGCTTTCCGGTGGTGGACGTGGCCGTCACCCTGACCGACGGCTCCTATCACAGCGTCGATTCCTCCGACATGGCCTTCCGCACCGCCGCCCGCATCGGCATGTCAGAGGCGCTCGCCAAGGCCAATCCCGTGCTGCTGGAGCCGATTCTCGCGGTCGAGGTGACGACGCCGAGCGAAGCCCTGTCGCGCGTCACAGCGATCGTCTCCGGCCGGCGCGGTCAGATTCTCGGCTATGACGGACGGCCCGGCTGGGAGGGCTGGGACGTCCTCAGCGCCCTGATCCCGGAAGCGGAAATGGACGGACTGATCGTCGAATTGCGCTCGGCGACGGCGGGCGTCGGCTCCTTCACCCAGAAATTCGACCATCTCGCCGAAATGGTCGGCAAGACAGCGGAGGCCATCGTCGCGCACCACAACGGGACGAAAGCGCCAGCGCATTGATCGTCAGAAACGGCCGGCGTTCGGCGCCGGCCATTCGCCTCGCCGCATCTGCAGGAAACGCCCGTGATCGCCGCGCCCGACATCGCCCCGTGCCGGGGCCGATGCGTGACGCGCGTCGTTCGATCAGGCTTGGGCCTTTGCGCGATTGACCAGCAGTTTCTTGACGATCATTTCGCCGAAACTGTGGGCGACGAGCTCCGCGAGCGCGCAAGCGGCGACATAATTGAGACTGGTTTCGTGCGGCGCCAAAACGCAGGGGAAGAGCTTCAAATCCTCGGAATTGCGATCCGTCCGTTTCATGGCGGCGAAGGAAGCGTAGTCGATCATCGCCAGGTAGCAGACCAGATGATGGTGGCAGGCGAGATCAAAGCCGTCGGCGCGCCGCGTGAAGTGCTGACGCCCGAATTGATATCCGAGGCGTATTGCCTGCCGGTGCAAGTGGTGGAGCACCCGCTGACGGGGGGACCGCTGG